>NZ_JBMDWH010000090.1:0-29987 GCF_048595345.1 Allobosea sp. | reverse complement strand
CGAAACGTCGACGGCAAGGTCGTGCTCTATGCCGACCACGTCACCGGCTCGATGGAGCGGGCGATGGCGGAGACCAATCGCCGCCGCGAGAAGCAGCTCGCCTATAACGAGGCGAACGGCATCACCCCGCAGACGATCAAGCGCGCCATCGGCGACATTCTCGGCTCCGTCTACGAGCGCGACCATGTCACGGTCGATGCGGGTCTCAGCCAGCCCGTCGCCGGCCACAACTTCAAGGCGGCCCTGGCCGATCTCGAAAAGCGCATGCGCGAGGCCGCCGCCGACCTCGAATTCGAAACCGCCGCCCGCCTGCGCGACGAGATCAAGCGCCTCCAGGCCACCGAACTCGCCATCAGCGACGACCCGATGGCGCGCCAGAACGACGTCGAAGCCTCCGCCGGCAAATACAAGGGGACGCGGGATTACGGCGACAGCGCCAATCTCCCTCCCACGAGGGCGCGGAAGCCGACCGACGCCGATATGGGCCCGCATAATTTCGGCGGCGGCGAGGGCAAGCCGAAATCCCGCCCCGCCCCGAAGCGCGACAGCGCGACCCCGCTCCTCACCGGCACGTCACGGGTGCGGAAGCCGACGCTCGACGAGATGGGGCCGGTGCCGGAGCAGCGGCCCAAGGGGGCGGAGGAGAGGCGGCGGCGGAGGTAGGGGGTAAGGGTGGCGGCTTCCCGTCTCAATTGTTAGGCTACGGCAATACCGAATTTCCGCGCCTATTATCGTTTCTTGGAGGAATAAATGAAAATAAAGCGCGTCGAGATTTCCGGCTTACTTGATAGGCCTGGAGTTATATCATCATTTTTCCATGATGATCTTAATATTTTGACCGGAAGAAACGGCTCTGGAAAAACAAGCATACTAAAGTTAATTTGGTATGTAATGAGCGGTAATATTATACTTGCATTGAGAGAAGTTCCATTTGATTATATTATACTTGAAACAACTGATTATAATTTGATTATCCAAAGAACTGGAATTTTAACATGCAAAATTGAGTTCAATGAGATAAATAAAACGAAATATTTATTCGAAGATGAAGAGGATTCAGATGGCGATATAATAAATTCAGCTGAAGCTCAGGCTGAGCCTATTATTGTGGATTATGGTAGTTCTGTTTTTTTTCCAACATTTAGGCGTATCGAAGGGGGCTTTGGCTTATCGTCCCGTCGTGTCAGGTCGTCCTCAATTTCTGCTCTTGGCGCTGTGCGAGCTAAATCCGAGATCGAAGATGCATTATCGAATTTATCAAAACGACTTTCTAATGGAACGCATACATTCGTATCCGCTATATCTACTGCAGATATTGTAGGAATATTATTGACACGGTACGCGAATCTATCGACAAGCTATAATAAAATTCAGCAAAATGTTTCTGACCAGATAATAAATAGGATTAGAGACTATAGATCGGATGAAAGTGATATAAATGAAGTCGAAGCGGCAAACGCCGTGTTGGACGAGATTAAAAGTGAAATTGAAAAAATGGAGTCCCAACGCGAAATAATGATGTCTCCCATAGAGGAGGTAGGTAAACTAGTAGGATCCCTTTTTAAGAAAACCGGAATCGACATCGGTGCTCCATTGCGCTTTGGTGATGCAGCCAATGCAGTCAACTCAGAGCTTTTGTCTGCGGGCGAGAAGCAGATGTTGTCGTTTATTTGTTATAATGCGTTTAATGAAGATAGTATTGTTTTTGTCGATGAGCCGGAGTTGAGCCTTCATGTCGATTGGCAGAGGCAGCTATTCCCTATTTTGATGAAGCAAAAAGCATCAAATCAATTTATCATAGCGACTCATTCTCCGTTTATTTATAGTAAATTCCCCGACAAAGAGATATCTATAGATTTAGACCGCGGCGATGGCGAGATTTAGCCAATGGCTAGTAAACGCGGCGTAGCTGAGCCTTCGATTGATGAAGTTATTGCGCTCCTGAATAAATCTCATCTGCCAACGGTGGTCGTTGAGGGGAGTGATGATATAATATTATATAGACGTATCGAAGATAGATACGGGAATGATCGCGTTTCTGTATTGCCTGTTGGCGGGCGTGAAAGTGTCATCAGTATTTTTAAATCAAGGCATAAAATAATTAGAGAACAACCAACTTTATTTATATGTGATAAAGATTTGTGGGTCATGAAAAGAGTTCCTCATTTATTACAGAATGATATTCTAAAAACAACAGAGGGGTTCTCAATTGAGAACGATGCCATAAGAGATATTGAAGTTATGCTAATGATGACAGCTTCAGAGAGGGAAGAATTTCTCAATGAACTAGACATCGTTATCAGGTGGTACGCAAAAGAAGTGTCTCTGATCGAGAATGATATCAGTCCAGCTATAGATGTGCATCCAAACCAATTTTTCCGTGAAATGACTTTAGTCGCACCTAGTAAAGAAGAAATTAACGCAAATCCTATATATAAAAAATACTACGAAATTATATCGAATGACTATCTAAGATTGCTTCGGGGAAAGACACTAATGGCTCTGATGGTCAGACAATTATCCAAAAGCGGAAGATTGGCGAGACATAATTCTCAATCCCTGCTCGATCTAGCGGGCGCCCGGCCTGGTGATCTGGTTCGTCGTCTATTTGATTGGGTCGAGCAGCGAATTTAAGCGCGTCGTGACGATGCAGCACGCTGCGCTAGAAGGGCGACCATCCCCTGTACCTCCATCACGCCTCGCGCGATCTCGAACGCTTCCTGCTCGATGCGCGCGACGAGCTTGGGCTCGGCACCACGCATCAGAGCTATGCGGCGCTGCTGGCCGTGCTCGTCACCTTCCGGCAGCAAAGCCATACGCGGGGAACCCCTCTCCCGGATGGGAGGGGGGCAGGGGTGAGGGCCTGCCGCCGATCGCCGAGCCGCAACGTCGCCGCCGCGCCTTCTGCGAAAGCGGCACACCCTCATCCGGCGCTCCGCGCCATCGTCTCCCCTCCGGGAGAAGGAAAGGGCGTCGTGGTTCCGGCGCCTTGCCATGATGTTCGCCCTCGTGCCGAGCCCGCGACAAGCCCGGTCATGACGGGGCGCGTGCGGCGCGCTAGAAGGGCGCCATGACCGTCCCCTCCGCCCTCGTCCACGCCTCGCGCGATCTCGAACGGTTCCTGCTCGATGCGCGGGACGAGCTCGGGCTTGGCACCACGCATCAGGCCTATGCGGCGGTGCGGGCTGTGCTTGTCACCTTCCGGGCGCGGCTGACGCCGGCCGAGGGCGTCGTCTTCGCCAACGCCCTGCCGCCGCTGCTCGGCGCCATGGTCCTGCAGGGCTGGGACATGGCGCAGCCGCCAAAGCCCTTCGGCGAGCGCGCAGCGCTGACGCGGGAGGCGATCGGCCACCGCCACGACCACACCCTCCTGCCGCAAACCGGCATCGCCGATGTCGCCCGCGCGCTGCGCCGGCATGTCGACGCCGAGGCTTTCGAGCGGGCGCTGGAGAGGCTACCGCCGGGGGCGCGGAAATTCTGGGCGGCGTAGAAAAAGGCGCGGGGAACCCCTCTCCCGAATGGGAGAGGGGCAGGGGTGAGGGCCTGCCGCCGATCGCCGAGCCGCAACGGCGCCGCCGCGCCTTCTGCTGAATCCGCACACCCTCATCCGGCGCTCCGCGCCACCTTCTCCCCTCCGGGAGAAGGCAGCGTCGCGGTTCGGGCGCTCCGCGTCATGCTCGGCCTTGTGTCCAGCATCCACGTCTCGCGCGGTGCGTGACGGGCGGGGCCAACGACGAAAACCTCGCCCTCCGATCCCGCGCGAAGACGTGGATGGTCGCCACAAGCCCGACCATGACGGGCGGGGCGATGAGGGAGGCGCCGCCGATCGCCGAGCCGCAACGGCGCCGCGGCGCCTTCTGGTGAACCCGCACACCCTCATCCGGCGCTCCGCGCCACCTTCTCCCACCCGGGAGAAGGAAGGCCGTCGCGGTTCGGGCGCTACCTGAAAAGGCGAAGCGCGGGGCACCCCTCTCCCGGATGGGATAGGGGCAGGGGTGAGGGCCTGCCGTTGATTGTAAAAACGAGCGGCCCCACCATCCGCGCCATGACGACCGAGCAAAGACATTTCGCCCGAAAGCTTCGACGCCACTCCACAGAACCCGAAGACATCCTCTGGTCGCTCCTCCGCAACCGCCAGCTGGACGGTCTCAAGTTCCGCCGGCAAGTGCCGCTCCTCGGTTACACCGTGGATTTCCTCTGCATCGACCGAAAGCTGATCATCGAACTCGACGGCCAACAGCACGGCTGGGAGGTTGATTATGACGCGAAACGTACGGCCGAGATCGAGCGACACGGCTTCACTTTGATCCGCTTTCGGAATGCCGACGTTATCGGGGATCGGGATGCCGTGCTGG
This sequence comes from Allobosea sp., assembly GCF_048595345.1. GTDB lineage: Bacteria > Pseudomonadota > Alphaproteobacteria > Rhizobiales > Beijerinckiaceae > Allobosea. The sequence continues at coordinate 25,632 of NZ_JBMDWH010000090.1, read as the reverse complement.
CGATGATCCGTAAGGCGGCAAGCAGTTGAGTGATCGCCTTCTGGGGCAACGGCAGTCCCTCACCCCTGCCCCTCTCCCATCCGGGAGAGGGGTTCGTGTCGCGGTTCTGGCGCCTCTGCGTAGAAACTTATCCCCGCCTTCCACCTTCCCCCTAACCTCCCACCACCTCGTCCCCGAGGGGCAGCCAACCGGAGGTGTGCCATTGGCCGGGACGGGGTCGGCGCCTGCGGGTGGAGTCACGATCCACTCCCGGGAGGCTGCGGGGCACCGCCCTGGGGACAATACGATCCCTGTGCGAGGAGCTCGCTGGACGGCAAGGCGGCGCGAACGGCATTTCGCGAGCAAGATGGCGATAAGGCCGTGTCGGGCCGGCGAGGGATCAGCCCCTCCCATCCGACGCCTGCGGCCGAAGCGCCACCGGGCGGACGAGACACCGGAGGCGAGGCCTTCCATATAAGCGCGGCCCGTGGCTTTAAAATCGCCGAAAGCGGAGCGCCACGGGGCGTGCGGAGGGTGGCTCAATCCCTCCGCGCCGCATCCTGGCTCAATGGAAGCGGCCCTCTACCCCGCGCCTCGCGGCGCTCCGCTGCCCCTCATTCTCACCGAACGCGGTGACGCGCGCGGGCGATCAGCCATGGGCGCTGCCCGAGGGGGCGAAGGGGAGGGATCGCGCGGCGGGATCGCCCTCGCGGCCACGCGCCGGCTGACGACACCGAAGAGGCGTCAGGCCGCCAGCGCGGCCTTGCGGTCGAGGTCGCGGATCGCGCTGCCGAGCCCGGGCTCGTCGACGAGATCGGCCGCGTCGGCGAGGCTGAACCAGTGCAGGTCGCGCTGCTCGCGCTCGGGAAAATCGGCCAGCTGCTGCTGCACCTCGAGCAGATAGAGCTTCACCTCGCAGAAGGTGAAATGGTCGCGCAGCCGCTTCCAGTAGCGATAGCGCCCGACCGGCTTGCGGCCGATCCGGCCGATCAGCCCGGCCTCCTCATAGGCCTCGCGCGCCGCCGCCACGTGGTCGGCCAGGCCCTTGATCGGCCAGCCCTTGGGCACGATCCAGCGGCGCGTTGTGCGCGATGTCAGCAGCAGGATTTCCATCGCCCCGTCGAGGCCGCGACGAACCGGCATGGCCGCAATCTGCGATCGCAGCTCTCCGGGTTTGCGCTTGGCCTTCTTCATCGCGGCGGGGAAACCTCATTCGTCGGGCCGGGCCGGCGGGAATCGCCGGGCCGAGCGGCTCACCGAACGAATATTGCATCGCTCTGCGAAAATGGAAGGGGTGTTCTGTTCAAATATGCGGCATGTCGCCCATGCGCCCATTGGCCGGGCTTCAGGGCTTGCGGCCGTCGGTGTCGTATTGCTTCAGGAAGGCGATCAGATCGAGGATCTCCTTCTCGCTCTTGATGCCGGCGAAGATCATCTTGGTGCCCGGAATCTTGGCCTTCGGGTCCTTGATGTAGTCGGTGAAGGTCGCCTCGTCCCAGGTCAGGCCGGAATTCTTGTTGGCGGTGGAATAGGCATAGCCCTCCACCGAGCCGGAATGGCGGCCGATCAGCCCGTTGAGCTGCGGCCCGACCAGATTGCGCGCGCCCTCGCCGATCTGGTGGCAGGCGCGGCATTTGTTGAAGGAGCGCTGCCCGGCCTCGACATCCTGCGCCGCGGCGGGCCGTGCGAGCAGAAGTGGCGCCGCAATCAGCGACAGGGCGAGGACGAGGAAGGGCAGGGGGCGCATGGCGGCTCTCGCAGCGGGCAGGATCGGCCTCCGGCCGGAGAGGCTGGAAGCCTTCTCATCTAGCCCGTGGCGAAGGCGCTGCGGGATGGGGCCTGATGCCGCGCCCGCATCGGCGCAAGGACGGCGGCTCAGAGCTCGCCGAGCCACTCCGCCACGCTGGCGGTGAAGAAGTCCGGCCGCGAATTCGGGAACAGGTGCCCGCCGGTTTCCATGATCGCCCGGCGGCAGCCGGGCAGGGCGGCGGCGATCGCTTCCTGATGATGGACCGGCACGACCATGTCGTCGCGCGCGCCCATCACCAGCACCGGCATCGGCAAAGCGGCGATGTCGATGCCGCCGTCGAAGGCCAGCAGGGCATCGATGCGCTCGCGCAGCACGGCGCGCGCCTCCTCGCTCACCGGGGCGGTCGCCAGCGCGCGCTCATAGACGTGCCAATGCGCCTCCAGCCAGCGTGGCGGATAGGAGGCGAGGGTGGAGGTCGCGGCATAGGCCTGCGGGTTGCAGTCCAGGATGGCGCGGCGCGAGCCGAACAATGCCGTCATGTAGCGGCAGGCCTTGAGCCACGCGGCGCTGAGGATCAGCCCGTCGATCCGCTCCGGCGCGTGCCGCGCCATCGCCTGGGCGATGCAGCCGCCGGTGGAGTGGCCGATGACCACCGCCCGCTCGATGCCGGCGGCGTCCATCACCGCGAAGGCGTCGCGCGCCAGCCGGTCGATGTCGCAACGGGTCTCGCCGCGGCTGCTGCCGCCGAGCCCGCGCTGGTCGAAGCGCAGCGTCTCGAAGGAGCGCCCCAGCGTCGCGGCGATGTCGTTCCAGAAGGCGGCGATGCCGCCGAGGCCCGAAACCAGCAGCAGAGGGCGGCCCTCACCCTGCCGGTAGGCCTGCAGCAAGGCGCCGTCATCGGTCGCGGCGCGGAAATCGAAGCTGGTCTGCGTCGTCATCATGTCCCCGGCGCGAAGCGTCGCCTGCGCAGGAAAGATGACCGAAGCGCCGGCGGCCCGCCATGGCGCGAGCACGAGGGGCGAGCTGCTTCGCACGCAAGGCGCTGCCACTCATGGTGCAGCGCAATGCGCGAGGTGCATGGCGGTGTCGGTTCAGCTGCGCCGGTTGGCGGCTTCCGGGTCGGCGCGCCAGGTCGCGACGGGCAGGGTCGGCAGGTCGAAATAATCGCGCGTGGTGGCATAGCCATGGCCGCCCATGCGGCCGATGGCGTCGAGCGCGACCGGATCGACATGCAGCCGCTGATCGACCGTGTCGGCGCGGAAATGGGCGTAGACGACCTCGCCGAGGATGATCTCGCGGGAATTGCCGATGCCGAGCGTGGTGTGGTGGCGGCATTCGAAGGCCGCCGGCGCCTGGGCGATCCAGGGGCAGGGCACCTTGACGCCGGGGTTGGCTGTCAACCCCGCTTCGGCCAGCTCGTCGATGCCGGGCTCGAACGGCACGGCGCAGATATTCATGCCCTCGACGAGGGCGTCGGAGACGATGTTGACGGTGAAGGCCAGCGTCTCGCGCACATTGCGGCCGGTGTCCTTCTGCCCGCCGCTCGGCCGGTACTCGACGCCGAGAGCGAGAATGGCGGGATCGGCGGAGAGGCAGTTGAAGAAGGAGAAGGGAGCGGCGTTCACCACGCCCTGTGCATCGACCGTCGTCACCAGCGCGATCGGCCGCGGCACCACCGCCCCGATCAGCAGCTTGTAGCGCTCTCGCGGCGTGAGTTTCGCGAAATCGAAGGTGACGATGCCGGGGGCCGGGTCGGCCTGCGGCGGGACGGCCGGATGCGCGGTCACGATGGGGTCAGTCCTTCACTCAGAGCATAGGGGGCGAGCACGTCGCGGATATCCCGCTCGACGCGCGGCGCCAGCAGCGCCCGGTCCACGACCGCGCGCAGATGGTGGTCCATCAGATCGGCGGCGCGGGTCGCATCGCCGGCCCGCAACGCCTCGATCAGCTGGCGATGCTCCGAGACGGCGCAGTCGGAGGAGTGCGGGCGTCCGTAGATCGCCAGGATCAGCGAGCAGCGCGAGGACACCTCCTGCACATAGCGGATCAGCAGGGCGTTGCCGGTCATCTCGACCAGCTTGATGTGGAACTCTCCGGCGAGGCGGATGGATTCCGGCCCGTCCTGCCCATGCGCCTTCTCCTCCTGGCGGACATGGGATTCGAGCTCGGCCGCCTGCGACGGCGTCAGCCGCCCTGCCAAGCTCTCCGCGACCAGCCGCTCCAGCCCACGCCGCACCTCGAAGACGTCGCGCGCCTCCTCCAATGTCGGATAGGCGACGGAGGCGCCCTTGTTGGGCTTCAGCTCGACCAGCCCCTCGACGCCGAGACGGCTGAAGGCCTCGCGCACGAGAGTGCGGCTGACGCCCAGCTGCTCGCCGATCGCGTCTTCGGGCAGCTTCATCCCCGGCTTCAGCGCCTGCTCGATAATGGCCCGGCGCAGGGCCTTGTAGACCGATTGCGCCCTCAATCCCGGTGTCCGTGGCTCGCTCACGCCCGCCCCTCCCCGCTTCCGTCCGATGCTGTCGGGGGCCGTCAATGTCACGATGCCGCGCTCCAATCCAGTTTCCGCTTGTGTTCGATAATCGCATACAATACCGTTTCCATATCGTATGCAAGTTTGATGATTAATCGCACACGAGATGGCGCAGGAAGCGCCACGATGCACAAAGAGGCGGCAGATCGGTTGCGCCCAGCGGCGCGTAAGCAAAGGGGAAGAGAGTCATGAAGAAGGCCTGGTTGCTGGCGGCGGTCGCCGCTTTCGCGCTGAGCGGCGCCGCTGAAGCCAAGACGCTGAAATGGGGTGCCGGGCGCGAGATCGCCTCGCTGGACCCGTATTCCTTCGGCGAAACCTTCACTCTTTCCGTGCTGAACCACGTCTATGAGGGGCTGGTGCGCTATACGGGCGATCTCAAGATCGAGCCGGCGCTGGCGGAATCCTGGGAAACCGTCTCCCCGACCGTCTGGCGCTTCCATCTGCGCAAGGGCGTGAAGTTCCACAATGGCGATGCCTTCACGGCCGACGACGTGCTGGCCTCGCTCGCCCGCGTCTCCGACCCCGCCTCGCCGCTGAAGGGGAACCTGCCGGCCTATAAATCCTCGCGGAAGATCGACGACCACACGGTCGAGATCGAGGTGACCGGCCCCTATCCGCTGCTTCTGAACGACCTCACCAACATCTTCATCTTCGACAAGGGCTGGCTGGAGGCCAACAATGCGCTGAAGCCCACCGATGTCGGCAAGGGCGTCACCGGCTACCCGACCGACCATGCCAACGGCACCGGCCCCTTCGTGATCGAGAGCCGCCAGCCCGACGCCAAGACGGTCTTCGTCAAGAACCCGAACTGGTGGGACAAGCCGCAGCACAATATTGACCGCATCGAGTTCACGCCGATCACCTCGGCCTCGACCCGCGTCGCCGCGCTGCTCTCCGGCGAGATCGACTACACCAATGTCGCTCCGCTGCAGGATTTGCCGCGCCTCAAGGCCGCGCCCGAGGTCAAGGTGATGCAGACCAACGAGCTGCGCTCGGTCTTCTTCGCGCTCAACCTCAAGGACAAGCTGTTCGAGAGCGACGTCAAGGACAAGAACCCGCTGAAGGATATCCGCGTCCGCGAGGCCATGTATCGCGCGATCGATATCGACGCCGTGCAGAAGCGCGCCATGCGCGGCCTCTCGCGCAACACCGGCGCGCTGATCGCCCCGGCGATTCCCGGCTACGAGCCCTCGCAGGACGAACGCCCGCCCTTCGACCTCGCCGCCGCCAAGAAGCTCCTGACCGAAGCCGGCTACCCCAACGGCTTCTCCTTCCAGATGAACTGCCAGAGCGACGGCCTCGTCAACGAGGAGGAGTTCTGCCAAGCGGTCGCCTCGATGTGGTCGCGCGCCGGGCTGAAGCCCAATCTGAGCCTCGCCCCGCGCAGCCAGCAGACGCCCAAGCGCACCAAGGGCGAGTTCGACGTCATCTCCTTCGGCTGGGCCAATGAGCCGATGATCGACGCCTATTCGCTGCTGGTGCAGGTCATCCACTCGAAGACCGGCACGGCTGGCGTCTTCAACTGGGGCGATTGGGGCGACGCCAAGGTCGACGCGCTGATCGACCAGGCCGGCGTCGAGCTCGACAACCCCAAGCGCATCGAACTGATGAAGCAGGCGCTCAAGCTGGTGAAGGCCGAAACGCTCTTCATCCCGCTGCACCAGCAGCCCATGGCCTGGGCGATGCGCGCCGATGTCGAGACCATGGTGCAGGCTTCCGACAACAAGCCGCGCCTGTGGCTGACCAAGCTGAAGTGACCACCTGACGCGAGCAACCTCTCAGCCCTCATCCTGAGGAGCCGCGAAGCGGCGTCTCGAAGGATGGCCCATGAGGCTCCTGAAACATCTGGAGCATCCTTCGAGACGCGAGCCTCCGGCTCGCTCCTCAGGATGGGGGCTGAGGGACAATCGGCGGAATCGGAGTTGTCGTCATGCCGGCCTTCCTCCTCAAGCGCCTGTTGAACGCCGCCGGCGTGATGCTCGCCGTGGCGTTCCTGGCCTTCGTCAGCTTCCGCTTCGTCGGCGACCCCGTCGAGTTGATGCTGAACGAGCAGGCGAGCCAGCAGCAGCGCGATGAATTGCGCACGCGGCTCGGCCTCGACCGCAATGTCGCGCTGCAATTCGCGACCTTCGTGAAGAACGCCGCGCAGGGCGATTTCGGCATCTCCTACCGCAACCAGCAGGACGTGTTCGGGCTCATCGCCGAGCGCTTCCCGGCCACCTTCGAGCTCGTGCTGGTCGCGACCTTCCTGTCGCTCGCCATCGGCATACCGCTCGGCGTCTACACCGCGATCCGGCGCGAGAGCCTGCTCGCCAAGGCGCTGCAATTCGGTTCGGTGCTGGGCGTCTCGCTGCCGAGCTTCGCGCTCGGCATCATGCTGATCCTTGTCTTCTCGGTGACGCTGCAATGGCTGCCGGCCTTCGGGCGCGGGCAGGTGGTCAAGCTCGGCTGGTGGAGCACCGGCTTCCTGACGCCGTCCGGCCGCGCCGCGCTGATCCTGCCGGGCATCACGCTCTCGGTCTTTCAGATCACGCTGGTGATGCGGCTGGTGCGGGCCGAGATGCTGGAGACGATGCGCACAGACTTCATCCGCTTCGCCCGTGCGCGCGGCCTGCCGGCCCGCTCGGTCCATTTCGGCCATGCTCTGCGCAACTGCCTGATGCCGGTCATCACCGTCACGGGCTTGCAGATCGGCAACCTCATCGCCTTCGCGCTGGTCACCGAAACGGTGTTCCAGTGGCCGGGCATGGGCATGCTCTTCGTCCAGGCCGTCACCTTCGTCGATATCCCGGTGATGGCGGCCTATCTCATCATCGTCTCCTTCATCTTCGTCTCGCTCAACACGCTGGTCGACCTGACCTACGCTTACGTCGATCCGCGCCTGCGCGAGGATGCGCTTTCGGGAGCCGCCAATGCCCGCTGAGCAAATCCGGCCCGCTGACTCGGTCAAGGCGCCCGGCCGGCTGCGCCGCTTCCTCGACAGCGATATCGGCTGGAGCTTCCGCACCACGCCGGTGGCCTGGCTCTCCGCGCTGGTGCTGGTGCTGCTGGTCGCGACGGCCTTCCTCGCCCCGCTGATCGCGGCGCAGAACCCTTACGACCTCTCGCAGATCTTCATCGACAAGGCCGAGATCCCGCCGATCTGGCAGGAGGGCGGCGAGTGGCCCTTCCTGCTCGGCACCGATCCACAGGGCCGCGACGTGCTCTCGGCCATCCTCTACGGCTCGCGCATTTCGCTGATCATCGGCTTTTGTGCCGTCGTGGTCTCGATGCTGATCGGCGTCTCAATCGGCCTGATCGCCGGCTTTCATGGCGGGCGCATCGACAATCTGCTGATGCGGCTCGGCGACACCGTGCTCTCGATCCCGACCTTGCTGATGGCGATCCTGGTCTCGGCGCTGTTCCGCGGCCTGCTGCCGCCGGAACTGCGCGAGCCCTTCGCGGCGATGGTTCTGGTGCTGTCGATCTCGCTGACCAACTGGGTGCAGTATGCCCGCACCGTGCGCGCCTCGACCATGGTCGAGCGGCGCAAGGAATATGTCCTCGCCGCCCGCATCATCCAGGTGCCGGCCAGGCGCATCATGCTGCGCCATATCCTGCCGAACACGCTGACGCCGGTTCTCGTCGCCGCGACGCTCAATCTCGGCCTCGCCATCCTCTCGGAGGCGACGCTTTCCTTCCTCGGCGTCGGCATGCCGATCACCCAGCCCTCGCTGGGCACGCTGATCCGCATCGGCAACCAGTATCTCTTCTCCGGCTCCTGGTGGCTGGTCGTGTTTCCCTCGCTGCAGCTCGGGCTGATCGTGCTGAGCGTGAACCTCCTCGGCGACTGGCTGCGCGACGCGCTGAACCCGAGGCTGCGGTGACCATCACAAGAACCACGAGGACACGCCCATGACCGCCTCACTCCTCCTGAAGAACGTCCGCCCCTATGCCGGGCCGGCGACCGACATCCTGATCGAGAACGGCAAGATCGCGCGCATCGGCAAGGACATCGCGGCGCCGGCCGGCGTGGCGGTCGAGGATGGCCGGGCTGAGATCGTCATTCCCGGTCTCGTCGAGGCGCATACCCATCTCGACAAGAGCCTCTGGGGCCAGCCCTGGTATACGAACGAGGTCGGCCCGAAGCTGCTCGACAAGATCGACAACGAACGGCAGAGCAAGAAGCGTCTCGATATCGACCCGGCCCGGCAATCGGCGCGCCAGTCGATCCAGTCCTCGCTGATGGGCTCGACCCATATCCGCAGCCATGTCGACGTCGACACCGAGCATGGCCTCTGGGGCGTCGAGGGTGTGATGGCGACGCGCGACGCCTATCGCGACATCGTCGACATCGAGCTGGTCGCCTTCCCGCAATCGGGCCTGCTGCGGCGGCCGGGCACGCTGGAACTGATGGAGGCCGCGATGAAGGCCGGCTGCGAGGTGGTCGGCGGGCTCGATCCCTGCGCCATCGACCGCGACCCGAAGGGCCATCTCGATGCGGTGTTCGGGCTCTGCCAGACCTACGGCAAGCCGCTCGACATCCATCTGCACGAGCCCGGCGAGATGGGCCTGTTCTCCTTCGATCTCATCGTCGAGCGCACCCGTGCGCTTGGCATGGCCGGCAAGGTCACCGTCAGCCACGCCTTCTGCCTTGGCGCCGACCCGGCGCAGGTCGATCCGCTGATGGAGGAGCTCGTCGCGCTCGACATCGCGATCATGACCACCGCCCCCGCCAGCCGCCCTGCTCCGCCGGTGACGAAGCTGCTCGCCGCCGGCGTGCGCGTCTGCTCGGGCTCCGATGGCATCCGCGACACCTGGGGCCCCTATGGCAATGCCGACATGCTGGAGCGGGCGATGTTCGTCGGCCTGCGCAACAATTTCCGCCGCGACGACGAATTGCGCCTCGCCCTCGATGTCTGCACCACCGAAGGCGCGAAAGTGATGGAGATTGCCGATTACGGGCTGAGCGAAGGCAAGGCCGCCGATCTCGTCATCCTGCCGGGCGAAACGGTGGCCGAAGCGATCGTCACCCGCTCGCCGAAGCGCCGCGTGCTGAAGCGCGGCAGGGTCGTGGCGCGCGATGGCGTCTCGGTGAGGGCCGCGCCGTGAACCTGCAGCCGGCAAAGCGCCCGCAAGGCCGCATCCTGCTGACGGCCCGCTGGCTCGTCGGACACAGGGACGGCCGCCACCGGCTTTACGAGAATGGCGAGATCGTCTTCGAGGACGGGGCGGTCGTCTTCGTCGGCCATCGCTTTCCGGGCGAGGTGGCGCGGCGGATCGATTACGGTGAGGCCCTGATCGGGCCGGGCTTCGTCGATTGCGATGCGCTCTCCGACCTCGATACCACCATCCTCGGCTTCGACAACCAGCCGGCCTGGAAGAAGGGCCGCGTCTGGCCGCGTTCCTATCTCGAAGCCGGGCCTTACGAGATGTATTCGCGCGAGGAGCTGGCCTTCCAGAAGAAGCACGCCTTCGCCACGCTGATCCGCAACGGCATCACCACCGCGCTGCCGATCGCCTCGCTGTTCTACCGCGCCTGGGGCGAGACGGCCGAAGAATTCGAGGATGCGGCGGAGGCGGCCGCTGCGCTGGGCCTGCGCGCCTATCTCGGGCCGGCCTATCGCACCGGCAACCAGCTGGTCGAGGCGGACGGCACGATCACCACCCATTACGACGAGGAGCGCGGCCTCGCCGAACTCGATGCCGCGATCGACTTCGCCCGGCGCCATGATGGCGCGGCCGGCGGGCTGATCCGGGCGATGTTCGCGCCGGACCGCATCGAGACTTCCACCGCCGAGCTGTTGCGCCGGACCGCGGCCGCCGCGCGCGAACTGGACGTGCCGGTCAGGCTGCATTGCTGCCAGTCCAAGATCGAATACGACCTCGTCCTCGCCCAGCACGGTATGAGCCCGCCTGAATGGCTGAAGAGCCTCGGCTTCCTCGATGAACGCTGCCTGCTGCCGCATGGCACGGTCGTCTCCGGCAGCCGGCTCGTGGAGCGCCCCGGCCGCGACCTCGAGATCATCCGCGACGCCGGGGCGGCCATCGTCCATTGTCCTCTGGTCTCCGGCCGGCATGGCGGGGCCATCGACCATTTCGCCCGCTACCGCGCGATGGGGCTCAAGATCGCGATGGGCACCGACACCAGCCCGCCCGACATGGTGATGAACCTGCAGGTCGGACTGATCCTCGCGCGGACCATGGCCGGCAGCGCCGCTGCCGTGCGCTGTGAAGATTATTACGACGCCGCGACGATCGGTGGGGCCGATGCGCTGCGCCGGCCCGACCTCGGCCGGCTCCAGCCCGGCGCGCGCGCCGACATCGTCGTCTTCGATCTCGACCGCCCGCATTCCGGCCAGGTGATCGACCCGATCCAGACCATGCTGCTGACCGGCCATGGCCGCGACGTCTCGACGGTGGTGATCGACGGCCGCTTCGTCATGGAGGAGCGCGTCATCCCCGGCATCGACGAGGCCGCCGACAATGCCCGCGCGCAGAAGCAGTTCGAGGGGCTGATGTCGCGCTACCCCCAGCGCACGCTCGGCCATCCGCCGGTGAGCGAAATCTTCTCGTCGAGCTATCCGATCGAACGCAGCGAGGGCTCCGCATGACCGCTTCCGCCGCTGCCCCGCTCCTCTCCGTTCGCGATCTTCGCATCGTCTTCGACGGTCGCCACGGCCCGCTGACGGCGCTGGACGGCGTCTCCTTCGACATCGCGCCGGGCGAGATCCTCGGCGTGGTCGGGGAATCGGGCGCCGGCAAATCCCTGACCGGCACGGCGGTGATCGGCCTGCTCGATCCGCCCGGCCGCATCGCCGGCGGCGAGATCCGGCTGGAAGGGCAGCGCATCGACGACCTGCCGGCCGAGGCGATGCGCCGGCTGCGCGGGCGCCGCATCGGCGCGATCTTCCAGGACCCGCTGACCTCGCTGCATCCGCTGCTGACGGTCGGCGACCAGCTCGTCGAAACCATCACCACCCATCTCCCCGTCGGTAGGGCCGAGGCGCGCAGGCGCGCGCTGTCGCTGCTGAAGGAGGTCGGCATCCCGGCCGCCGAGACGCGCATCGACCAGTATCCGCATCAGTTCTCCGGCGGCATGCGCCAGCGCGTCGTCATCGCACTCGCGCTCTGCGCCGAGCCGGCGCTGATCATCGCCGACGAGCCGACGACGGCGCTCGACGTCTCGATCCAGGCGCAGATCACCACCCTGCTGAAGCGGCTCTGCCGCGAGCATGGCACGGCCATCATGCTGGTGACGCACGATATGGGCGTCATCGCCGAGACGGCCGATCGTGTCGCGGTGATGTATGCCGGGCGCATCGTCGAGATCGGCCCCGTGGAGGAGGTGGTGCGCCGGCCGCATCATCCCTATACGGCCGGTCTGATGGCCTCGATCCCGAGCGTTCATGCCCGGCATGCGCAGTTGAACCAGATCGACGGCGCGATGCCGCGCCTCAATGCCATTCCGCCCGGCTGCGCCTTCAACCCGCGCTGCGGCCGCGCCGAACCCTTCTGCCGCGAGCACAAGCCCGGCCTGCCGCCGGCCTCCCATGCCGCTGCCTGCCATTTCCCGCTGAAGGAGCTGGCCCATGCGTGACGCCATGCCGCTTTCCGCGAGCCCTCATCCCGAGAAGCCGCGTAGCGGCGTCTCGAAGGCCGATATCGTCCTCGACGTCGCCGCCGCCTCCTGCCGCTTCGACGTGTCGGCCCCGACGCTCTCACGCCTGTTCTCGCGGGAGCCGCGCCGCATCCTGCGTGCGGTCGAGAACGTTTCCTTCAGCGTCCGGCGCGGCACCACCTTCAGCATCGTCGGCGAATCCGGCTGCGGAAAATCGACGCTGGCGCGCATGGTCGTCGGATTGCAGCGGCCGACGGAAGGCCTTCTCGACTTCCGTGACATCCGTCGCGCCGACGGCACGATCGGCCCGCCGCGGGTGCAGATGATCTTCCAGGACCCCTACGCCTCGCTCAATCCGCGCTGGCGCGTCGGCGACATCATCGCCGAGCCGATCCGCGAGCTGAAGCTGCGGCCGGACGCGGCGAGCACGCTGGAGCGCGTCGGCGAATTGCTGGAGATCGTCGGCCTCTCCCGTGCCGATGCCAGCCGCTATCCGCATGCCTTCTCCGGCGGCCAGCGCCAGCGCATCTCGATCGCCCGCGCGCTGGCGACGGAGGCCGATGTGCTGGTCTGCGACGAGCCGACCTCGGCGCTCGACGTCTCGGTGCAGGCGCAGGTGCTCAACCTGATGGTGCGGCTGCAGAAGGAGCTGGGGCTGACCTATCTCTTCATCAGCCACAATCTCTCGGTGGTGCGGCACATGTCGGACGATATCGCGATCATGTATCTCGGCCGCTTCGTCGAGACCGGCCCGGCCGAGGAGGTCTTCGGCCATCCGCGCCATCCCTATACGCGGCTGCTGCTCGAGACGATCCCCGATGTCGAGCGGCCGAACCGTGAGCGCCGGCCGATGTCGGGCGAGGTGCCGAGCCCGATCGCCCCGCCCCCCGGCTGCGCCTTCAATCCGCGCTGCGTCCAGGCGGCGGATCGTTGCCGGGCGGAGCGGCCGGAATTGCGCGCTCTGGGAGCGGTCGAGGTCGCCTGCCATTTCGCTTGAGGGCGACGGCTTGGGTCGACCTTCGACCTCTGCCCTCCAAGCGCGAGTCATCCCGGACGAAGCGAAGCGGCGATCCGGGATCCATTCCGGAACGGTTCAGGCATGGAGCCCAGGTTTCCCTTCGGTCACCCGGGATGATCCGCTCTTCATGAAAGAAGCGCTCGATAGGAAAAAGCCCGCGTCTTTCGACGCGGGCTTCGCATTCGTGCCGGGCCCGCCCTCAGCGGAACAGCGCCAGCGACTTCGTCAGCGTGATCCACACGCCCCAGGCCAGAGGCAGGCCGACGACGAGCCAGGCGAGAGCCGCCGTGCCGTCGAAGCCGCCCTTGCCGATGCCGTAGGAGCCATACTGGACGGAGGCGTTGGCGCTCGCGGTCTTGGCCTGGAGGGCAGCGACCTCGGCGTCCTTCATGAACCATTTCGCCGCGACGGGGCGCACGAGCAGGTTGCAGATGAACCCGACGACCAGCATGCCCGCCAGGATATACATCGTGCGGTCATAGACCTGCGCGCGCGGAACGCCCGCCGCGATCTGCGCCTCGCGGATATAGTTGACCACCACGGGTCCGACGATGCCGGCCGTCGACCACGCCGTCAGCAGCCGCCCATGGATGGCGCCGACGAACTGGGTGCCGAACATGTCGGCGAGGTAGGCCGGAACCGTCGCGAAGCCGCCGCCATACATCGACAGGATGACGCAGAAGAAGGCGACGAACAGCGCCAGCGAGCCGATGCTGGCTGCCCAGGGCGAGAGCCCGTACATCACGATGCCGAGGCCGAAGAAGGTCGCATAGGTCAGCTTGCGGCCGAGCTTGTCCGACAGCGAGGCCCAGAAGAAGCGCCCGGCGATGTTGAACAGCGAGAGCAGGCCGACGAAGGCCGCCGCGATCGTGGCGATCTGCGTCTTCTGCCCGGCATCGAGCGCGGCGAAGGCGATGTCCGGCCTGCCGATCAGCTTGCCGGCGAAGATCTCCTGCAGCATCGGGGAGGCCATGCCCAGCACGCCGATGCCGGCCGAGACGTTGAGGCAGAGCACCGCCCAGATCAGCCAGAACTGCGGCGTCTTGTGCGCATCCTTGAGATGGACATGGCCGGAGGTGATCATCGCGTTCTGCGTGGCCGGCGGCGTCCAGCCTTCGGGGCGCCAGCCGCCGGGCGGGATGCGGTAGCCGAAGGCGCCCGCCATCATGAAGACGAAATAGATGCCGGCCATGACCACGAAGGTCTGCCAGACGCCGACCGAGGTCGGGGTCTTGAAGTAATTCATCAGCATGTCGGCCAGCGGCGAGCCGATCATCGCGCCGCCCCCGAAGCCCATGATCGCCATGCCGGTCGCCATGCCGCGCCGGTCCGGGAACCATTTCACCAGCGTCGAGACCGGCGAAATATAGCCGAGGCCGAGGCCGATGCCGCCGATCACGCCCGAACCCAGCCACATCAGCCAGAGCTGGTGCGAATAGACGCCGAAGGCCGAGATCAGCAGGCCGCCGCACCAGCACAAGGCCGAGACGAAGGCCGCCTTGCGCGGCCCGACGCGCTCGAGCCAGCCGCCCCAGATCGCGGCCGAGGAGCCCAGCAGCACGAAGAACAGCGTGTACATCCAGCCGAGATCGGCGACCTTCCAGTCGCAGGCCGTGGTGAACAGCGCGGTCATCAGCCCGGCATCGGCGGCGCAGGCCACCGGCTTGGTGATGCCGATCGCCTGGCTCAGCGGCAGCCAGAACACCGAGAAGCCATAGGCCATGCCGATGCACAGATGGATGCACAGCGCGGCCGGCGGCACCAGCCAGCGGTTGAAGCCGGCCTTGGCGATGATGCGTTCACGGTCGAGCAGTCCGGGCGCGGCCCCGACCGCCCCGATGTCTTGCGCCACTGTCATTGGCCAATTTCCTTTCCCCAAGATCTTCGTCGTCAGGCCGGGTTCGTCCCGGCTCGTTACCGTTGCAGAGGCGCGCCCGGAAGGGGCGCGCCGGGATCGTCAACCGCTTCGTGGCGGCCGGATCAGCGGCAGAACCTTGCCGAGCAGGGGCGTCAGCCCCTCCGGCCGCGCGCGATGCGCGGCCAGGAAGTCGGCGCGCATGCGGCTGGTCCAGAATTGGTTGATGTGGTCGGCGATGGCCGGCACGGCCTCGGCCTCCGGATAGGCCTTGAAGAAATCCGCGATCTGCCCGGCCATGCGGTCGAGCTTGGCGATGGTCTCGTCATGGACGCCATCGCTGCCGCGAGGCGTGGCCCCATTCTGCGCGGTCGTGCTCTCCATCATCGCGCGATGCTTTCCGGCTCGGGCGCCAGCGCCCCGGTGAAGACGATGCAGCCGTCGCGCCGCGCCACGGCGACCAGCGTGAGGCCGAGATGACGTGCGCGCTCGATCGCCAGCGAGGTCGGCGCCGAAATGGCGGCGAGCGTGCCGGCGCCGAAAATCGCCGCCTTCTCGACCATTTCGAAGGAGGCGCGGCTGGTGACGAGCAGGAAACCCTCGCGATCTTGTTGTCCGGCCCGCAGCCGCGCGCCGATCAGCTTGTCGAGCGCATTGTGCCGGCCGACATCCTCGCGCACCGTGACGATGCCGCCCTCGCTGTCGCACCAGGCGGCGGCATGGACGGCGCGGGTCAGCTGGCCGAGCGGCTGATGGGCTTCCAGCGAGCCCAGGGCCGCCTCGATCGCGGCGGGAGGCACCGGCGAGGTCCGGCGCGCCGCCGCGCCGGCCAGAGGCAGATCCTCGATCGTCTCGACCCCGCAGATCCCGCAGGAGGTGCGGCCCGACAGATTGCGCCGCCGCGCCAGATGCTCGCGGAAACGCCCCGGCGCCAGATCGACCGTGACG
Organism: Allobosea sp.; assembly: GCF_048595345.1. Classification (GTDB taxonomy): domain Bacteria; phylum Pseudomonadota; class Alphaproteobacteria; order Rhizobiales; family Beijerinckiaceae; genus Allobosea. The sequence continues at coordinate 9,949 of NZ_JBMDWH010000090.1, read as the reverse complement.
ACGACGCCCTCGTCCTTCGGCTCGACGACGATGCCGCGGATTTCCGAGGCTTCGCGCACGATGCCTTCGGTCAGGCTGAAGCCGGTGACGAAATCCTCCAGATCGGAAGGGCTCGCCATCATCACCGCATAGGGCATCGTGCCGTAGACGATGTTGGTCGGCGTCTCGACCGCGACCTCGATCTCCCGCGCGCCCGGGTCCGCCGCGCCGAAGCGCAGCGGCCGGGCGCTCACCGCCAGCGAGGCCGGCGGCTGGGCGGGCGGATCATTCCGCCGCATCGGGCAGGCGCTCCGCAATCCGGCGCAGGGTGATGTCCTCCTCGAAATTCTTCTCCTGCCAGGACGACCAGGCATTGGTGCGGCGCACCTCGACGGCGGTCACCTTATATTCGGGGCAGTTCGTCGCCCAGTCGGAGAAGTCGGTGGTGATGACGTTCGCGCCGGTCTTGGCATGGTGGAAGGTGGTGTAGACGACGCCCGGCTGCACCCGATCCGAAATCGCGGCCCTGAGCGCGATGTCGCCTGAGCGGCTGGCCAGGGCGACGAGATCGCCGTCCCGGATGCCGCGGCTCTCGGCGTCGAAGGGGTGGATCTCCAGCACGTCCTCGTCATGCCAGGCGCCGTTCTCGGTGCGCCGCGTCTGCGCGCCGACATTGTATTGCGAGAGAATGCGCCCGGTCGTGAGCAGCAGCGGGAAGCGCGGCCCGGTCCGCTCCTCGGTGGCGACGAATTCGGTGATCATGAACTTGCCCTTGCCGCGCACGAAGCGATCGACATGCATCAGGGGCGTTCCGGTGGGGGCCTTCTCGTTGCAGGGCCACTGCACCGAACCGAGCTTCTCCAGCTTGTCGTAGGAGACGCCGGCGAAGGAGGGCGTCAGCCGCGCGATCTCGTCCATGATCTCGCTCGGGTGGGCGTAGCTCATCTCGTAGCCGAGCGCGCGGGCGAGCTCGATCGTGACCTGCCATTCGTCCTTGCCCGCGAGCGGCGCCATGACCTGCCGCACACGGTTGATGCGCCGCTCGGCATTGGTGAAGGTGCCGTCCTTTTCGAGGAAGGACGCGCCCGGCAGGAAGACATGGGCGTATTTGGCCGTCTCGTTCAGGAAGATGTCCTGGATGACGACGCACTCCATCGCGGCGAGACCCGCGGTGACGTGCTTGGTGTTGGGGTCGGACTGGGCGATGTCCTCGCCCTGCACATAGAGGCCCTTGAAATGGCCCTCCACCGCCTCGTCGAGCATGTTGGGGATGCGCAGCCCCTGCTCGGGATCGAGCGGCACGCCCCACATCATCTCGAAGACCTGCCGGGTCGCATCGTCGGCGACATGGCGATAGCCCGAGAACTCATGCGGGAAGGAGCCCATGTCGCAGGAGCCCTGGACATTGTTCTGCCCGCGCAGCGGATTGATGCCGACACCCTCGCGGCCGATATTGCCGGTCGCCATCGCGAGGTTCGCCATCGCCATCACGGTGGTCGAGCCCTGGCTGTGCTCGGTGACGCCGAGCCCGTAATAGATCGCGGCATTGCCGCCGGTGGCATAGAGCCGCGCCGCGGCGCGCACCTCCGCCGCCGGCACGCCGGTGAACTGCTCGCTGGCCTCCGGCGAATTCTCGTCGCGGGCGACGAAGCGGGCCCAGTGCTCGAAATCGCCGAGGTCGCAGCGCTCGCGCACATAGGCCTCGTCGATCAGCCCCTCGGTCACGACGACATGGGCGAGCGCGTTGAGCAGCGCGACATTGGTGCCGGGCTTCAGCGGCAGGTGGTGATCCGCCTTGATATGGGGCGACTCCACCATGTCGATGCGGCGCGGATCGGCAACGATGAGCCTGGCGCCCTGGCGGATGCGCTTCTTCATCCGCGAGGCGAAGACCGGGTGGCCGTCGGTGGGGTTCGCGCCGATGACGAGGATGACGTCGGCCTTGGCGACCGACTTGAAATCCTGCGTGCCGGCCGAGGTGCCGAGCGTGGTGCGCAGGCCGTAGCCCGTGGGCGAATGGCAGACGCGGGCGCAGGTATCGACATTGTTGTTGCGGAAGGCGGCGCGCACCAGCTTCTGCACGAGGAAGACCTCCTCGTTGGTGCAGCGCGAGGAGGTGATCGCGCCGACCGATTCCCGGCCATATTTCGCCTGAATGCGCTTGAATTCGGAGGCCGCGTGGTCGATCGCCTCCTGCCACGAGACCTCGCGCCAGGGATCGGTGATCTTCTCGCGGATCATCGGCTTGGTGATGCGGTCCTTGTGGGTCGCATAGCCCCAGGCGAAGCGGCCCTTGACGCAGCTATGCCCTTCATTGGCCTGCCCGCCCTTGTAGGGCACCATGCGGACGACGCGGTCGCCCTGCATCTCGGCCTTGAAGGAGCAGCCGACTCCGCAATAGGCGCAGGTCGTCACCTTGGAATGCTCGGGCTGGCCGTGCTCGATGACCTTGTTCTCGATCAGCGTCGCGGTCGGGCAGGCCTGCACGCAGGCGCCGCACGAAACGCATTCGGAGCCCAGGAAATCGGTCGGCCCGGCCGCCACGCGCGACTCGAAGCCCCTCCCGGTGATGGTCAGCGCGAAAGTGCCCTGCACCTCCTCGCAGGCCCGCACGCAGCGATTGCAGACGATGCATTTCGACGGATCGTAGGTGAAATAAGGGTTGGAGGTGTCCTTGGGCAGCCAGCTCTCATTGGCGAGCCCGTCGCTGCCGTTGGCGAAGACGTGGTTCTCGCCCTCATAGCCATAGCGCACCTCGCGCAGGCCGACCGCGCCGGCCATGTCCTGCAATTCGCAATCGCCATTGGCCGAGCAGGTCAGGCAGTCCAGAGGGTGGTCGGAGATGTAGAGCTCCATCACGCCCTTGCGCAGGCCGGAGAGGTTCTCCGACTGGGTGCGCACGATCATGCCGTCCTCTGCCGGAGTCGTGCAGGAGGCCGGCGTGCCGCGGCGCCCCTCGATCTCGACGAGGCAGAGCCGGCAGGAGCCGAAGGGCTCCAGCGAATCCGTGGCGCAGAGCTTGGGGATCTTGGTGCCCAGACTCATCGCTGCGGCCATGACGGAGGTGCCGGCCGGCACCGTGACGCTCTGGCCGTCGATCGTCAGCGTCACCGTCTTGTCCGCGATGCGGATCGGCGTGCCGAAGTCGATTTCCTTGATCAGGCTCATCTCTCGGGCCTCCTCATTCCGCCGCCAGAGGCAGCGCGGGACGGTCGAAGTCCTCGGGGAAATGGGTCAGCGCGCTCATCACCGGGTTGGGCGTGAGCCCGCCCATGGCGCAGAGCGAGGCGTCGGTCATCAATTTCGAGAGATCGCGCAGCACGGCGATGTTCTTCGGCACCTCGGTGCCTGCGATGATGCGGTCCATCGTCTCGACGCCGCGTGTCGCGCCGATGCGGCAGGGGGTGCATTTGCCGCAGGATTCCTTGGCGCAGAACTGGAAGGCGAAGCGGGCCTGCTTCGCCATGTCGACCGTGTCGTCGAAGACGACGATGCCGCCATGGCCGAGCATCGCCTTCATCGCGGCGAGCGCCTCGTAATCCATCTGCACATCGAGCTGCTCGGCCGTCAGATACGCGCCGAGCGGCCCGCCCACCTGTACCGCCCGGATCGGCCGGCCGGACAGCGTGCCCCCGCCCATCTCCTCGATGATCTCGCGCAGCGAGATGCCGAAGGCGAGCTCGATCAGCCCGCCGCGCTTGACGTTGCCGCCGAGCTGAACCGGCAGCGTGCCGCGCGAACGGCCCATGCCGTAATCCGCATAGGCCTGCCCGCCCTTTGCCAGAATGAACGGCACGGCTGCGAAGGAGAGCACGTTGTTGACGATGGTCGGCTGGCCGAACAGGCCCTTCAGCGCCGGAATTGGCGGCTTGGCGCGCACCACGCCGCGCTTGCCTTCCAGGCTCTCCAGCAGAGAGGTTTCCTCGCCGCAGATATAGGCGCCGGCGCCGAGCCGCACCTCGAGATGGAAAGAGCGGCCCGAGCCCATCACCGAGGCGCCGATCAGCCCCGCGGCCTGCGCCTTTTCGATCGCCCGCCGCAGCGTGCGGAAGGCGTGCGGATATTCGGACCGCAGGTAGATGTAGCCGCGCGTGGCACCGACCGCGATGGCGGCGATCGCCATACCCTCGATCAGCAGATAGGGGTCGCCCTCCATCAGCATCCGGTCGGCGAAAGTGCCGCTGTCGCCCTCGTCGGCATTGCAGACGATGTATTTCTGCTCGGCCCGGGCATCATGGACCGTCTGCCATTTGATGCCGGTCGGAAAACCCGCCCCGCCGCGCCCGCGCAGGCCCGAGGCCTTCACCGCCTGCACGATGTCCTGGCCCGTCAGAGCCAGCGCCTTTTCCAGGCCGTCCACGCCGCCATGGGCCCGGTAATCGGGGATGGAGAGCGGGTCGGTGATGCCGACGCGGGCGAAGGTGAGGCGCTGCTGCCGCCGCATCCAGTCCAGATCATCCGTCCGGCCGAGGCGCAGCGGATGGGCCCCCCCGCTGAACACACCGGCATCGAACAGCCCCGCTACGTCCTTCGCCGCGACCGGGCCATAGGCGATGCGGCCTTCGGGAGTCTCGACCTCGACCAGCGGCTCCAGCCAGAGCATGCCGCGCGAGCCGTTGCGCACGATTTCGACGGAGAGTTCGCGGGCCTGGGCTTCCCGCGCCACGGCCTGCGCGACTCCCTCGGCCCCGACGGACAGCGCGGCCGCATCGATCGGCACATAGATGCGAAGCGGGGAGGCTGCCATCACTGGGTCCTTCCCTGGCAGAGCCCTGCGATGCGGTCGGCATCGACGCGGCCGATCAGCTCGCCATCGACCAGCGCCGAGGGGCCGAGCGCGCAGTTGCCGAGGCAGTAGACGGTTTCGACCACCGCATCATGGCGGTGATGATCGTCGCAGGCGATGCCGTGCTCGCGCGCCAGCGTCTCGACCACCTGCTCGCAACCCAGCGCCTGGCAGGCCTCGGCGCGACACAGCTTGATCACGCGGGCCGGCTGCGGCGTCGTCTTGAAATCATGATAGAAGGTCAGTGTGCCATGGACCTCGGCCCGCGACAGGTTCAGTGCCTCGGCGATCAGCGGCACCGCCTGCGGATCGACATGGCCGAACTCCTCCTGCAGCGCATGCAGGATCGGCAAGGTCGCGCCTTCGAGATGCGCGAGCCGCGAAACGATGGCGCGGGCGCCGTCGGGGTCCCAGGCTGGATAGGCCGCCATGCTTCCTCCCTCGGCCCGGTGCTCCGGGCACATCTTGGAACGGAGCCTGCGCCATTCTGGAATGATTTCAAATCGTTTGTTTCGACCGAACGATAGATGCAGACTATCAAACCCCGTATCGCGTGGCGTTCCATGGCTGTCCGCTGGTGTATCCTTGCGCGAAAGTTGCGCTGCATCATGAATTGTGCGCTGCAGCGGCGCGGCCACCGGGTGTTTCGATAGCCATCGACTATCGGATGATGGGGCGTCTCGGCAGCCCGGCATCGGTGACGGGCTTGGTCATCATCAGGAGGTTGCGCGCCAGCGGGGCGATCGGCTGCCGGTCGGCGACGATGAGGCCGATGGTGCGCTGCGCCTCGGGCGAAACGAGCTGGAGCGCGCGCGTGCCGAGCGGCACGCCGAAGAATTCGAGCAGCTGCAGCGAGACGATGCTGGCGATCCCCTCGATGCCGGCATGCGAGACGAGGTTAAAGATCGAGTTGGTCTCGATCACCGGGCGGGGCGAGAAGCCGACGGAGCGGAAGATGCCGTCGATGATGCGCCGGTTCTGCATGTCTCCGGTGAGCAGGCAGAGCTTCAACTCGGCAGCTTCCGCCCAGGTGATGGTGTCGCGCGTGCCGAAGGGGCCGTCCTCGCGCGTCAGCAGCACATAGGCTTCCTGATAGATCGGTTTGGAGATCACCCGGTCCAGCGGTTCGTTGTCGAGATAGGTCAGCCCGACATCGAGCTCGAAATCGTCGATCCCCTGCTGGATCTCCTGCGAGGTGAGCGACAGCACGGTCAGCGAGACGCCCGGATAGCGCTGCGAGAACGGCGCGGTGATATGCGCGATCATCGGCAGCGCGGTCGGGATCGCGCCCAGCCTGATGCGGCCCGACAGTCCCTCGCGCAATTCCGCGATCGAGGCCTTCATCAGTTCGGTCTCGGCCAGGATGCGACGGGCATGGGCGAGCACGACCTCGCCCTCCTTGGTCAGGCCCTGAAACCGCCGGCCGCGCTCGACGATCATCACGCCGAGCTCTTCCTCCAGCTGCACGATCGCGGCCGACAGCGTCGGTTGCGAGACATGGCAGGCCTCCGCCGCGCGGCGGAAATGTTTCTCCCGCGCGAGCGCGTCGAGATAGATGAGTTGCCGGATGATCATGCTGTGTCGCGTGTCCGCGCCCAGCATTCCCGGCGAAGAGACGCATGGCAAGCGATCGTGTTGATCGTGCGCCCGCTCTCGCCACCCTGAGCCCTCATCCTTCGAGACGCGATCGTGAAGGATCGCTCCTCAGGATCAGGGCTCTGGGTGGGACGCTCAGGCAGGACCGCGCGTTGCACCCGCCCAAGCCGCCGCTTGCAGCCATGCCCTGCCTTCGGCATTGCGCTGGCGCAAGCGGCGAGCCATCTCAGGCGCAAGAGCAGCCGGCTTGCCCGGCGCGCAGCATGGACAAGGCATGGCACAGGAACTGACCTTCGGGCTCGACACCTTCGGCGACGTCACTCATGGCGCGGACGGCAAGCCGCTGGCGCATGCGCAGGTGATCCGCGATCTCGTCGAGCAGGGCGTGCTGGCCGACGAGGTCGGCATCGACTTCATCGGCGTCGGCGAGCATCATCGCGAGGATTTCGCCGTCTCCGCGCCGGAGATCGTGCTGGCGGCCATCGCCGCGCGCACGAGCCGCATTCGCCTCGGCTCGGCCGTCACGGTGCTGAGCTCCGACGATCCGATCCGCGTCTTCCAGCGCTTTTCGACGGTCGACGCGATCTCGAACGGGCGAGCCGAAGTCATTCTCGGCCGCGGCTCCTTCACCGAATCCTTCCCGCTTTTCGGCTTCGACCTGCGCCAATATGAGGCGCTGTTTGAGGAGAAGCTGGACCTTTTCACCGCCCTGCTGCCGCAGAAGCCGCTGACCTGGCAGGGCTCGCTGCGCCCGCCGCTGCGCGACCAGCTGGTCTATCCGCCGGTCGAGAACGGCCGCCTCACCACCTGGATCGGCGTCGGAGGCAGCCCGGAATCGGTCGTCCGCGCCGCCCATTACGACCTGCCGATGATGCTCGCCATCATCGGTGGCGACCCGCAGCGCTTCCGCCCCTATGTCGATCTCTACCAGAGGACCTTCGCGCAGCTCGGCCGCCCGGTGAAGCCGATCGGCGTCCACTCGCCGGGCTATGTCGCCGCCAGCGACGAGCAGGCGAAGGAGGAGTTCTTCCCGGCTTACAAGCGGATGCATGACCGCATCGGCGGCGAGCGCGGCTGGCCGCCGCTGGCGCGCGAGCAGTTCGAGCACGAGGTCGCGCGCGGCTCGCTCTATCTCGGCTCGCCCGAGACGGTCGCCCGCAAGATCGCCGCGACGGTGAAGGGCCTCGGCCTCTCGCGCTTCCAGCTGAAATACAGCGCCGGCCCGCTGGCGCAGAGCCATATGATGGAGTGCATCCGGCTCTATGGCGAAAAGGTCGCGCCCCTGGTGCGGGAGATGCTGGGGTAGGGCAGCGACACATGTCCCCTCGTCATGGTCGGGCATGTCCCGACCATCCACGTCTTCCTTCGCCGAGGGCGATGTTCAAGACGTGGATGCTCGCCACAAGGGCGAGCATGACGGGCAGCGTCACCCCACCGCCTTCATCGGGTCCACCGAGATCGAGCGCTTCAGCGCCCTCAGCCCGAAGGTGGTGCGCGTCTGCCGCACGCCGGGCAGCCGATAGAGCGTCTCGCGCAGAAACCTCTCGTAATGGTCGGTGCCGCTGACCGCGACCTTGGCGAGATAATCGTACTCGCCAGTGACGAGATAGGCCTCGATCACCTCCGGCGCCTTCACCAGAGCCTCGCCGCATTGGTCGAGCACCTTGCCGTCATGCTTGTCGAGCGTGATTTCGACGAAGACGATGTTGGCGTAGCCCAGCGCCTTGTGGTCGAGCAGGGCTACATATTTCTCGATCGCGCCCGATTCCTCCAGCCGCTTCACCCGCGTCCAGCAGGGCGAGGCCGAGAGCCCCACCTTTTCCGCCAGCGCCTGCGTCGTCAGCCGCCCATCCTCCCGCAGCGCGGCGAGGATCTTCCGGTCGATCGCATCGAGCGCCGGGCTGGTCGAGGCTTTGCGGGTCATGCCGGCTTCATTCCGTCATCGGGCGTTTTCGCGGAAGGATTTTCTGCCTCATCCACGAGCTGCGAACAAGTTCGGAAGAATTCTCCGCGAGACTGGGTCTAGCGTTGGTTGCAAGGGGAACGATTGCGCGGCTTCGACGGTTTTGGCCGGGGCCGATGCGAGGGGAGATGCGGATGGGCAGCGACGACGCATCCAGGCGGGGAGCGGGCCAGCCGGCGGCAGCGGGCCCGTTGCAGTTCCACGTCCCCAGGCCGGCGAGCCGCCCCGGTGAGAAGCCGGACTTCTCCCATGTCGTGATCCCGCGCGCCGGCACGGTCGATCGCCCGCCGGTCGATGTCGACCCCAGGGAAATCCGAGACCTCGCCTATTCGATCATCCGCGTGCTCAACCGCGAGGGCGAGGCCGTCGGCCCCTGGGTGCCGGACCTCTCGCAGGAGGACCTGATCCGCGGCCTTCGCCATATGATGACGCTACGCAGCTTCGATGCGCGCATGCAGATGGCGCAGCGGCAGGGCAAGACCTCGTTCTACATGCAGCACACCGGCGAGGAGGCGGTGAGTTGCGCCTTCCGCATCGCGCTGAAGCCCGGCGACATGAACTTCCCGACCTATCGCCAGGCCGGGCTGCTGATCGCCGACGATTATCCGCTCGTCGACATGATGAGCCAGATCTATTCCAACGAGCGCGACCCGATGAAGGGCCGGCAATTGCCGGTGATGTATTCCTCGAAGGCACATGGCTTCTTCTCGATCTCCGGCAATCTCGCCACGCAATATGTCCAGGCCGTCGGCTGGGCGATGGCCTCCGCCATCAAGCAGGACACCCGCATCGCCGCCGCCTGGATTGGCGACGGCTCCACGGCCGAGTCTGATTTCCATGCCGCGCTGGTCTTCGCCTCGACCTACAAGGCACCGGTGGTCCTCAATGTCGTCAACAACCAGTGGGCGATCTCGACCTTCCAGGGCATCGCGCGCGGCGGCTCCGGCACCTTCGCCGCGCGCGGTCTCGGCTTCGGCATCCCGGCCCTGCGCGTCGACGGCAACGACTACCTCGCCACCTATGCCGTGGCGCAATGGGCGATCGAGCGGGCGCGCCGCAATCTCGGCCCGACGCTGATCGAATACGTCACCTATCGCGCCGGCGCCCACTCCACCTCCGACGACCCCTCCGCCTACCGCCCCAAGCACGAATCCGACGAATGGCCGCTGGGCGACCCGCTGATCCGGCTGAAGCAGCACCTCATCGCCATCGGTGCCTGGTCGGAGGAGCGGCACAAGCAGGCCGAGGCGGAAATCCTCGCCACGGTCATCGCCGCGCAGAAGGAGGCCGAGAGCTTCGGCACGCTGCATTCCGGGGGCAAGCCCTCGGCCCGCGACATCTTCGAGGATGTCTATGCCGAGCTGCCCCCGCATTTGCGCCGTCAGCGCCAGCAGATCGGGGTGTAACGCATGCCCCGCATGACGATGATCGAGGCGATCCGCTCCGCCATGGACGTGGCCATGGGCCGCGACGAGAATGTCGTCGTCTTCGGCGAGGATGTCGGCTATTTCGGCGGCGTCTTCCGCTGCACCCATGGGCTGCAGCAGAAATACGGCGTCTCGCGCTGCTTCGACGCGCCGATCAGCGAAGCGGGCATCGTCGGCACGGCGATCGGCATGGCGGCC
>NZ_JBMDWH010000089.1:0-7892 GCF_048595345.1 Allobosea sp. | reverse complement strand
CTTGCGGGCCATGCGCAGCAGGTTGGATTCCTGCTCGTCGTTCCACCAGTTGGCGGCCATGTCGACGGTGCCCTGCTGGAGCGCGATGATCGCGTTCTCATGGCTGCCGGTGTAGACGACCTTGCCGAAGAAGGTCTCCGGGTCGATGCCCATCTTGTCCAGGGCGAAGCGCGGCACGTTGTTGCCCGAGGTGGAGTTCGGGTCGACGAGGCCGAGGTTCTTGCCCTTCAGATCCTCGATCTTCTGATAGGGCGAGTCCTTCTTCACGTAGAAGACCGAGTAGTAGCCCTTGGTGCCGTCGAGATTGGTCTCGATCGCGAAGGCGTCGATCTTCGCGCCGGTCATCAGCGCGCGGGCGAAGGAGGAGGGGCCGTACATGCCGATATGGATGTTGCCGGCGCGCTGGCCCTCGATCAGGGCGGCGTAGTCGTTGGCGATGCGCAGCGTGACCTTGGTGCCCAGCTCCTTGCCGAGATAGTTCACGAAGGGGGTGTAGCGCTCGACGACGCCCGAGGCGTTCTCGGCGGGAATGATCGCGAAGATGAGCTCGGGATATTTCGCCTTCCAGTCCTGGGCGAAAGCGGGGGTGGCGGCGGCGGCGAGGCCGGCGGCGGCGAGCTTGAGGGTATTGCGACGGGTCAGCATGGCTGTCTGCTCCTGTGGGAACGGTCGGGTAGTCGGCAAGAGGAAGCGGCGGGCGCGCCGCCGCTCAGGCGATCTTTTCGCGCTTGGCGCGGATGGCTTCGGAAGAGACGATGGCCTCGAGCGCGTCCAGCGCCTCGGCGCCGGCATCCTTGGCCTCGATGCCGTAGAGCTCGGCCGCGACATCGCGGGTGAGCGCCTGGGGCACGTCGTCGAAGACGACCTTGCCGCCGGACATGCCGATCAGCCGGTCGCAGTATTTCGCCGCGATATCGAGATCGTGCAGATTGCATATCACGGTGATGCCGTCCTCGCGGTTGATGCGGAACAGTGCGTCCATCACCACCTGGGTGTTGCGCGGGTCGAGCGAGGCGATCGGCTCGTCGGCGAGGATGATGCGCGGCTCCTGCACCAGCGCGCGGGCGATGGCGACGCGCTGCTGCTGGCCGCCCGAAAGGGTTTCGGCGCGCTGGGCGAGCAGATGGCCCATGTCGAGCCGCTCCAGCGCGGCGATGGCGCGGATCTTGTCGTCCTGCGAGAAGCTCTTGACCAGCGTCAGCGCCGGCGAGCGATGGTTGAGCCGGCCGAGCAGCACATTGGTCAGCACGTCGAGCCGGCCGACGAGGTTGAACTGCTGGAAGATCATCGCCGTGTCGCGGCGCAAGCGGCGCAGCCCCGCGCCCTTCAGCGCGGTCACGTCCTGCTCCTCGCTGAGGATGCGGCCGGAGCTCGGCTCCGCGAGGCGGTTCAGCATGCGCAACAGCGTCGACTTGCCGGCGCCGGAGCGGCCGATGACGCCGACCATCTCGCCCTTGGGAATCGAGAGCGAGACGTTGTCGACGGCGTTCTTGTCGCCGAAGCGCTTGGTCAGGCCTGCGATACGCAGCATGAAACGATCCCGGACATGGCTGAGGCGCCGCATGAACCGGGTTCCGCCCAGCCCTGCGGCCTCGATGCGGAACGGACTGCTAGGCGCGGCAGATGACGGCCGGATGACAGCGTCTCCCATCGTCAGCAGGACCGCCAGCGGGGTGGGGCACTCGCAGCTCGTCTGTGAGAACGTTTTCGTGAGCGGGCGCATTTGCGCTTGGAGTGGCGGGCCGTTGGCGGCAGGATGGTGAGGCAGGTGCCGAAATCCGGGCGTTGCGGATCGCCGAGATGCCGGTGCGCCGCGCCGATCTACGGCAGGAGTCTTGCATATCGCCACCCAATCCGTGTGCGATCGAGCCGAGCGGCACTGCAAACGACTCCATTGCGTCGGTTTTCGCCGCTCTGTGGCCTGCGCGCATCTGGCCGGATGGATCGTTCCAGATAAGACTAACCTGACGTTATGGAGTCCGTGTCCCGATGAAGCGGTTTGTTCTCCTCCTCCTGGTCGCTGGCCTCGCAGGTGGCGGATATTACGGCTATCGGCACTATTACAACGGGGGCGAGCCGGCTCGCGCCAGCGCTCCCGCAGGCCCCCGGACCGTGCCGGTCGAGGTCGCGGCGGTCGAGGTGATGACCGTCAACGAGGAGGTCGAGGCGCTCGGCACGCTCGCGGCAGACGAGTCCATCGTGATCGCGCCCGAGATCGCCGGCCGCGTCGTGGCGCTCGGCTTCAGGGAGGGCGAGCGCGTCAAGGCGGGACAGGAGCTGGTGAAGCTCGACACCGCCATTCTCGACGCCGAACTGAAGCAGGCCATGGCCGATCTCGGCCTCGCCCGCGACACCAATGATCGCCTGAAGGGGCTGGTCTCGCGCGGATCGGGCACGCAGGTCGCGCTCGACGAATCCGCGGCGCGGCTCGCGTCCAGCGAGGCGCGGGTGCAGCTCGCCAAGGCCAAGCTCGCGCAATCGACCCTGGTCGCGCCCTTCAACGGCGTCGTCGGCCTGCGCTCGGTCGGCATCGGCGACTATGTCTCGGTCGGCAAGCAGCTGATCACCCTGACCAATATCGACCCGATCAAGATCGATTTCCGCGTGCCGGAGATCTATCTGTCGCGCGTGAAGGTCGGCCAGCCGGTTCAGGTGCGGGTCGATGCGGCGCCGGACAAGCCCTTCGCGGGCAAGATCTTCGCGATCGATCCGGTCGTCGACGTGAACGGCCGGGCCATCCGCCTGCGTGCCACGGTGCCGAACCCCGATCTGGCGCTCAAGCCGGGTCTGTTCGCGCGGCTCTCGATCATCGTCGATCAACGCGAGAACGCCATCGTCGTGCCGGAGATGGCCGTGGTGCCGGACGGCATCGGCAAGATGATCTATGTCGCCGAGAACGGGAAGGCGCGCCGCGTGCCGGTCGAGCTCGGCAAGCGTCTGCCGGGCAAGGTCGAGGTCGTGGGCGGGCTCAAGCCCGGCATGCAGATCGTCACCGCCGGCCAGATGCGCCTGCGCGACGGGGCGGCGATCGCGATCAAGGACGCCATCGTCCGCACGAGTCAGCTCTGATGGGTCTGTTCGAGCTCTTCGTCCGCCGGCCCGTCCTCTCGACGGTGCTGAGCCTGCTGGTGATGCTAATCGGCATCGTCAGCTATGGCCGCCTGACGGTGCGCGAATATCCGAACATCGACGAGCCGATCGTCTCGGTGCAGACGGTCTATCGCGGCGCCTCGGCCGAGATCATCGAGACGCAGGTCACGCAGATCCTCGAGAATTCGATCGCCGGCATCGAGGGCATCGAGATCATCTCCTCCACCAGCCGGCAGGAGCGCAGCCAGATCTCGGTGCGTTTCCGCCCGGATGTCGACCCCGACGTCGCCGCCTCCGACGTGCGCGATCGCGTCAGCCGCGTCCGCGGCCGCATGCCGGACGAGATTGACGAGCCGATCATCGCCAAGGTCGAGGCGGATGCGCAGCCGATCCTCTACCTCTCGCTGACCTCTACGCGCCATAGCCCGCTGGAGCTGACCGACTTCGCCGACCGGTTCATCGCCGAGCGCGTGCAGAACATCACCGGCGTGGCGGAGGTGCGCATCCAGGGCCAGCGCCAGTTCGCCATGCGCATCTGGCTCGATCGCTCGCGCATGTCGGCCTACAACGTCACGGTCCAGGAGGTCGAGGCGGCCGTGAAGGCGCAGAACGTCGAGATTCCCTCGGGCCGGATCGAGAGCAGCGACCGCGAATTCACCGTGCTTTCGCAGACCAGCCTGACGACGCCCGAGCAGTTCCGCGAGATCGTGGTCAAGGACGCAGGCGGCTTCCCCATCAAGGTCAAGGACATCGCCAGGGTCGAGCTCGGTGCGCGCGAGGAGCGCAATGCCGCCTGGTTCAACGGCAAGCCGTCAGTGACGGTCGGCATCGTCAAGCAGGCGACGGCCAATCCGCTCGACGTCTCCGCCGGCATCCGCGAGACGCTGCCCGGCATCGTCGAGGATCTGCCGGACGGCATGTCGCTGGAGCCGTCCTACGACACCTCGATCTTCATCGACCGCTCGATCAAGGCGGTCTACCAGACGATCATCGAGGCGACCGTGCTGGTCGTGCTGATCATCTTCATTTTCCTGCGCTCCTTCCGCGCGACGCTGATCCCGCTGGTGACGATCCCGGTGTCGCTGATCGGCGCCTTCGCGCTGATGAACGCGCTCGGCTTCACCGTGAACACGCTGACGCTGCTCTCGATGGTGCTGGCGATCGGCCTCGTCGTGGACGACGCGATCGTGGTTCTGGAGAACGTCCACCGACATATCGAGGACGGCATGAAGCCGACCGATGCGGCGATCCGCGGCATCAACGAGATCGCCTTCGCAGTCATCGCGATGACGCTGACGCTGGTCGCGGTCTATGCGCCGATGGCGTTCTCGACCGGCCGCACCGGCAAGCTCTTCATCGAATTCGCGTTGACGCTCGCGGGCGCCGTGCTCGTCTCCGGCTTCGTCGCGCTGACGCTGACGCCGATGATGTGCGCCAAGCTGCTGCGCCACCACGAGAACCATGGCCGGCTGTTCAACCTGCTGGAGCGCGGCTTCGAGGCGCTGGCGCGTGGCTATCGCGCCTCGCTGCGCGGGGCGCTCTCGATCCGGCCGGTGATCGTGCTGCTGGCGGTGGGCGTCGCCGGTGCGGGCTATTACTATTTCACGCATCTGCGCTCGGAGCTGTCCCCCGTCGAGGATCGCGGCACGATCAACGTCATCGGCGTGGCGCCGGAAGGTGCGACGCTCGCCTTCACTGCCGATTATGCGCGACAGGTCGAGCAGTTCTTCAGCAAGATCCAGGAGGTCGAAAGCTCGCTGGTCATCGTCGGTTTTCCCGACGTAACGCGCGCCATCTCCTTCGCCCGGCTGAAGCCGTGGGAGCAGCGCGAGCGCAAACAGCAGGATCTGGCGGCACAGATTTCTCGCGAACTGGCGCAGATCCCCGGCATTCGCCTGTTCGCCACCAATCCGCCCTCGCTCGGGCAGGGCGGCGCCAACACCAAGCCGGTCGAGTTCGTGCTGCGCTCGTCCGAGCCCTATGAGCAGATCAAGCGCTATGTCGACCAGGTGCTGGCGGAGGTCGCGAACTCGCCGGTGCTCACCAATATCGAGAGCAACCTCATCCTCGACAAGCCGCAGATCAAGGTCTCGATCGACCGGCAGCGGGCCGCCGATCTCGGCGTCGGCGTCGATGTGATCGGGCGGACCATGGAGACGCTGCTCGGCGGGCGCCAGGTGACGCGCTTCAACATGAACAGCAAGCAGTATGACGTGATGCTCCAGGTCGCCGGCACGGAGCGCAACACGCCGCAGGCCCTCCAGTCGATCTATCTGCTCGGGCGCGGCGGCGCCGTCGTGCAGCTCTCGAGCCTCGTGAAGATCGACGAGAATGTCGCGCCCAAGGAGCTGATCCGCTTCAACCAGCTGCGCTCCGCGACCATCACGGCGGTGCCGGCGCCCGGTTATTCGCTGGGAGACGCGCTGAAGGTGCTGGAAGACGCGACGGCGCGTGTGCTGCCGCCGACCGTGCAGGTCGACTATTCCGGCCAGAGCCGCGAGTTCAAGCAGTCCGGCGCGAGCATCTTCGTGGTCTTCCTGCTGGCGCTGGGCTTCATCTATCTCGTGCTGGCGGCGCAGTTCGAGAGCTTCGTCGATCCGATCGTGATCATGGTGTCGGTGCCGCTCTCGCTGACCGGAGCGCTCGCGGCGCTCTATTACAGCGGCGGCACGATGAACGTGTACAGCCAGATCGGCCTGATCACGCTGGTCGGCCTCATCACCAAGCACGGCATCCTGATCCTCGAATTCACCAACCAGCTGCGCGAGGAGGGCAAGGAGACGCTCGACGCGCTGGTGGAGGCGGCGGAGCTCCGGCTGCGGCCGATCCTGATGACCACGGGCGCCATGGTGCTGGGCGCGGTGCCGCTCGCCATCGCCCATGGCGCGGGCGCCGAAAGCCGCTCGCAGATCGGCTGGGTCATCGTCGGCGGCATGACCTTCGGCACGCTGCTCACGCTCTATGTCGTGCCGGTCGCCTACAGCTATCTGGCGCGCGAGGTCCACGCCTCGCGCCAGGGCGCGGCGGGGGACAAGCATGCGGCGCCGGCGGCGCATCCCGCCCCGGCGGAATGAGGCCTGCTACTGCAGCCGCACCGACACGCTTTCGCTCGCGCCGCTGCCATCAACCACCGAGATCCGCATGAAGCCCTTGCCGGGCGAGACCCATTGGGTTTCGCGCCGCAGCAGCGGGGCGGTGACCGGCGTGCCGTCCACCAGCCAGGTATAGGGCGGTGAGCCGCCTGCGGCCTTCAGGTTCAGCTGGGCCTGACCATCGAGACCCGCAGCGGAGAGATCGATGCGCGCGCCGTCCGGCGGGAAGGCGAGGCGCAGTTGCGGGGTGGTGATCGCGGCGACGGTCTTCGGCACGTCTTGGCGCAGATGCCGCAAGGGCGGCGGCAGGTGATTGGTGGTGCCGATGATCGTGTCCGCCGGCTGCGGGAAGGAGCGTGGGTCGATGCCGACCCGGGCGAAGGCGTCGAACAGGATCGGCGCCGCGACCAGGCGCCCGACCAGCCCCGGCACGGCGCCGTTATCGGCCCGGCCGACCCAGACGCCGATGGTATGCTGCCGGTCGAAGCCGACCGCCCAGGCGTCGCGATAGCCATAGGAGGTGCCGGTCTTGTAGGCGATGCGGCCGGGCGGAGCGTTGAGCGGCGGCGGGGCGCCGAGCAGCGTGTCGGCGACATACCAGGCGGCAACGGGCGCAACGAGGCGGGGATTGTTTCGCGAGCCCTCATCGCGAGGAGCGGACGCAGTCCGCGTCTCGAAGGACGGTCCCGTGGGCGCTGAAGCATCCTTCGAGACGGCCTTGCGGGCCTCCTCAGGATGAGGGCTGAGAAGTGCCGCTTCCGGCAGACGAAACCGCAGCGGCACCATCTCCCCGCCGCGGGCCAGGCCGGCATAGCCGAGCGTCAGGTCCTGCAAGGTGATGCCGAGGCCGCCGAGGCCGACCGCGAGGCCTGGCGCGCCGCCCTCCTTGGGCATGGCGAGGGAGAGACCCGCTTCGCGCAGCCGCGTCAGGAAGCGCTGTGGGCCCAGGGCCGAGAGCAGCTCGACGGTCGGCACGTTGAGCGAGAGCTGGAGCGCCTTGCGGGCGCTGACCATGCCCTGAAAGCCCTTGTCGAAATTCTCCGGCACATAGCTGCCGAAGCGGGCCGGGCGATCCTCCAGCATCGTTTCGGGATGGGCGATGCCGTTGTCGAAGGCCAGCGCATAGATGAACGGTTTCAGCGCAGAGCCGGGCGAGCGCAGCGCCCGGGTCAGATCGAGCGAGCCGGCACGCTCGGCCGCGAAATAATCGACGCCGCCGACCGAGGCGCGCACGGCGCCGGTCTCGTTGTCGAGGGCGAGAATCGCGATCGAGACCTGGGGGGCGAGGCCGAGGCTGCGCTCGCGGGCGAGGCTTTCGAGGCTTTTCTGGAGCCGGGCATCGAGCGTCAGGTGATGGACGCGCCGGCCCGGTGCCTCGGCCACCATCTGCTCGGCGACATGGGGGCTGAGATTCGGGAAGGGCCGGCGCGCCGCCGGGATCTCCTCCTGCCGGGCGGTGGCGACCTCGCCCGCCGTGGCGATGCCGGCCCGTTCGACACGGGCGAGCACGCGCTCGCGAGCCCGGCGCGCCGCGTCGGCGAAACGGTCCGGCCTGCGGGTTTCAGGCGATTGCGGGAGCGCGACCAGCAATGCGGCTTCCGCCGTCGAGAGCCGTTTCGGCTCCTTGCCGAACCAGGCGAGGCTCGCCGCGCGCACGCCTTCCAGATTGCCGCCGAAGGGGGCGAGGTTGAGGTAGAGATCGAGGATCTG
>NZ_JBMDWH010000088.1:0-20091 GCF_048595345.1 Allobosea sp. | reverse complement strand
CGCCGCAATTACGGTTCGTTAATCAAACTGATCGAAAGTCGACCCTGGCGAGATTGGCGTTCGTGCATGCGGTGCGCGGCGTTCTTGCTTCCGGTCTGGCTGTCGCCGGAGTTGCGGCGCCGGAAGAGATGCGCTGACGGGGCTCGGTTCCGGCGGCGCGCACAAGGTCAGGTTGACCGCGCGGGCTTTCGGTCCTTCCATGCGAGGGGGCGACCCTCGCTGGAATGGATCGTGCCATGAGTGAGCCAGCAAGAAACCGTTTCGCGCTCGACCTCGAGGATCTGGAGCGTCAGCTCCGTTCCGCGGGTCAGGCGCCGCGCCCGGGTCAGGCGAATGATCCGCTGGCCGAGCTGACGCGCATCGTCGGCCAGGACGACCCGCTGAAGGACATCTTCTCCGAGCGCCGTGCCCCGGCCCTCGCGCCGCAGCCGCAGCGTCAGGAGCCGAGCTTCTCGGTGGTGCCGCCCGCGCCTGCGCCGAGTGTCGCACCTTCGCCGATCCCGCCGGCCGAGATGCGCGGTGCGCTCGACGAGTTCGAGGCCCTGCTGCGTCGGGGCGAGCCCCCGCGCGGGGCGGCGGCCGCCGCGGAGCGCTCCCACGAGGACGAGTCCGCCTTTCACGAGCCAGCCTCGCATGAGCCTGTCCATTCCTATCGCGCGGCTCAGGCTCATGCGCCGCTGCAAGCCGAAGCCGGGCGAGGCGTGCCGCAGGCGCGCGACTTCGACGAGGATCGGTCTTATCAAGCCTCGCAGCCCGCCTATGGCGCGCAGGAGCCGGATCAGGTCGGTCAGGCCTTGGACGGCGCGTATTATCAGGGCGCGCAGCCCGTCTATGAGGATGAGGAACTGTCCGAGCTCGAGCCGCGCCGCTCCCGCAAGGGGCTCTTCGCCGCCGCGGCCGTGGTCGCCCTGGGCGTGCTCGGGGTCGGCGGATGGATGATGACGCGCGGCGGTTCGAGCGCAGGCAACGGCGCGCCTCCGGTCATCGCGGCCGACAAGGGGCCGGTCAAGGTCGAGCCCGCCAATCCGGGCGGAACCGAAATCCCGAATCAGAACAAGCAGATCTACGAGCGTACCGCCGAGCAGCCGCAGAAGCAGACGAAGGTGGTCAGCAACGAGGAGCAGCCTGTCGATGTGCAGCAGGCCGCCCGCGCCCTGCCGCCGCGGGTGGTGATGCCGGGCCCGGGCTCGGCGACCGCTACGGCCCCCGTCGTCGCCGCCGTTCCCGAGCGCAGCATCGTCCAGCCCGAGCCCGCGCTGACGCCGATGCCGCCGGTTCCGGGGCTGGGCGAACCGCGCAAGGTCCGCACCGTCGCCATCCGCCCGGACGGCACGCCGGCCCCCGCCGCCGCGCCGAGCCAGACCGCCGCCGCCACCGGCTCCACGGCGCCGCGCACCACCGGTTCCACCACCGCCACCACGGCAACTGCACCGCTGCCGACGGCGCGGCCCCAGACCGCCACCCCGCCGGCCGCGACGACGCCGTCCGCGCCGATGCGCCTCGCCAGCGCCCCGCCGGCACAGGCCGCCGCTCCCTCGGCCGCGCCGGCCCAGGCTGCCACGGCCGTCACGGCTCCGCGCGCCGGCAATGGCGATTTCGTGGTGCAGCTCGCGGCGCCCGGCAGCGAGGCGGAGGCGCGCGCCACCTTCTCGGCGCTGCAGAAGAAATATGGCAGCGTGCTCGGCGGCGCGTCGCCGATCGTGCGCAGGACCGATCTGGCCGGCGGCAAGACCGTTTATCGCCTGCGTGTCGGCCCCTATTCGCGGGAGGATGCCGCCTCGATGTGCTCGCAGCTGCAGGCCGCCGGCGGGCAGTGCTTCATCGCCAAGAACTGAGCCGGGCAATCCGAGCTTCTTGCGAAAGGCGGCGCTTCGGCGCCGCCTTTTCGTTATGCGCTGCGGCATGCCCGGGCGATCCCGGCCGGCCTTGCTCCAGCCGTGCCTCCATGCGACGACACGCACAAAGAGCGATGCAGCCGCGCCAAGCGGGCATCAGTTGGAGGAACACCATGGATCGCCGTCGTTTCGTCAAGGTCGCCGGAGCAGGGGCGGCGGGCAGCGCCGTCATCGCGGCACCCGCCATCGCGCAATCGCAGCCGAAGGTGAGCTGGCGCCTCACATCGAGCTATCCCAAGAGCCTCGACACGCTCTATGGCATCTCGACCCACGTGGCCAAGCGCGTCGCCGAGGCCACCGACGGGAATTTCCAGATTCAGGTCTTCGCCCCCGGCGAGATCGTGCCCGCTCTGCAGGCACTCGACGCGGTGCAGAACGGAACGGTGGAGTGCAGCCATACCCTGTCGAGCTTCTATATCGGCAAGGATCCGGCCTTCGCCTTCGAGACCTCGCTGCCCTTCGGCTTCAACACCCGCCAGCAGAACGCCTGGCTCTATCAGGGCGGTGGGCTGGAGCTGTGCCGCGCCTTCATGAAGACCTATAACTGCCACACCATCCCCTCGGGCAATACCGGCGCGCAGATGGGCGGCTGGTTCCGCAAGGAGATCAAGACTCTCGACGACCTGAAGGGGCTGAAATTCCGCATCGCGGGCCTCGGCGGGCGCATCATGGCGCGGCTCGGCGTCGTGCCCCAGACCATCGCCGGCGGGGACATCTATCCGGCGCTGGAGCGAGGCACGCTCGACGCGGTCGAGTTCTCCGGCCCCTATGACGACGAGAAGCTCGGCTTCGTGCGCGTCGCGAAATACTATTATTATCCGGGCTTCTGGGAGGGGAATGCGAATGTCAGCTTCCTCGCCAATCTCGACAAGTGGAACGAACTGCCGCCCACCTACAAGGCCGTGCTGGAGATGGCTTGCGCCGAGGCGAATGCGCTGTGCGTCGCCAAATACGATCACAACAATCCCGATGGCCTGCTGCGCCTGGTCGGCTCCGGGGCTGAGCTGCGGCCCTTCCCGCCGGATGTGATGGCGGCGGCGTTCAAGGAGGCTTTCGCCATGTATGGCGAGCTCGCTGCCAGCAACCCGCATTTCAAGACCTTCTACGATTCCTTCCTGCCCTATTGGCGCAAGGAGCAGGTCTGGTTCCGGATCGCGGAGCTGCCCTTCGACGCCTTCAACGCGCAGAATTACGCGCAGGTGAAGTGATCGGCTGCGCGGGCGCTTGACCGCGCCCGCGCCGCTTCCTAACCCCATGGCATGACCTCGCGCGCCTTCATCGCCGGCTGTCTCGGCACCAGCCTCACCGCCGACGAGCGGGCCTTCTTCCGGGATGCGAGCCCCTGGGGCTTCATTCTGTTCCGGCGCAACACGCAGACGCCGGAGCAGGTCGCCGCGCTCGCCGCGCAGATGCGGGAGACGGTGGGCTGGCACGCGCCGATCCTGATCGATCAGGAAGGCGGGCGTGTGCAGCGCATGGCCCCGCCGAACTGGCCCAAATACCCGCCGGCCCGCGCCTTTCTGGGCGTCAACGACCCGCTGCGGCGGCGCGAGCTGGTCCGGCTCTCGGCGCGGCTGATGGCACATGATCTCAGACAAGTCGGCATCGACGTGGACTGCCTGCCGGTGCTGGACGTGCCGGTTTCCGGCAGCCATGACGTGATCGGCGACCGCGCCTATGCCCATGACCCGGACGAGGTTGCACGGCTCGGGCGCGCGGCGGCGGAGGGCATGATCGCCGGCGGCGTGCTGCCGGTGATCAAGCACATGCCCGGCCATGGCCGGGCGCGGGCCGACAGCCACCATGATCTGCCGGTCGTCGACGCCTCGCTGGAGGCGCTGCGCGCGCAGGATTTCCGGCCGTTTCGGCATCTGGCCGACATGCCGCTGGCGATGACGGCCCATGTTGTCTTCACCGCGCTCGATCCCAAGAACCCGGCGACCGTCTCGAAGCGGATCGTCCGCGACATCATGCGCAATGAGATCGGCTTCGACGGCCTGATCATGACAGACGACATCTCGATGAAGGCGCTCTCCGGTTCGTTCGAGGCCAAGGCCGCCGCCGCGATCCGCGCGGGCGTCGATGTTGTGCTGCATTGCCATGGCATCATGGAGGAAATGGTCGCCATCGCCGGGGCGGTGCCGGAGATGAGCGGCGCCCGCAAGCGCCGCGCCGCTGCCGCGCTCGGCCGCATCCGCCACGAGCCCGAGCCGGTCGATCTGGAGGCGGCGCGGGCAGAGGTCGCGGTGGTGCTGGGTTCGGGAGCCTGAACCGTCGATCCTGCCCTCGGAACCGCGCTGGTTTCCTTCAGCCCTCATCCTGAGGAGCAAGCATCAGCTTGCGTCTCGAAGGATGCTTCAGAAGGCTCCGGCGCTTCTCGGACCATCCTTCGAGACGCCGCGTACCGCGGCTCCGCAGGATGAGGGCTATGGGTGCTGCGCGGGAGGGGGTAAGGCTCGGATCATGATCGCCGAACTGCCATTCGAGGAGGATCGCGCGCAGCCGGGCGAGGGGCCGGGGCTGCGCGTCGATGTCGACGGCTATGAAGGGCCGCTCGACCTCCTGCTGGAACTGGCGCGCCGGCAGAAGGTCGATCTGCACCGCATCTCGATTCTGGCTCTGGCGGAGCAATATCTCGCCTTCGTCGAGGAGGCGCGGGCGCTGCGGCTCGAACTGGCGGCGGATTATCTCGTCATGGCGGCGTGGCTCGCCTATCTGAAATCCCGCCTGCTGCTGCCCGAGCCACCCAAGACGGACGAGCCGAGCGCAGCCGATCTCGCCACCGCGCTGGCGCTTCGGCTGCGGCGGCTGGAGGCGATCCGCGCCGCCGCCGACAAGCTCTCGGCCCGTCAGAGGCTGGGGCAGGACGTGTTCGCGCGGGGTGCGCCGGAGCCCGTGGTCGCCGGCGCGAAGCCGGTCTGGGAGGCGGAACTGTACGATCTGCTGTCGGCCTATGCGCAGCAGCGGATGAAGCGGGTGCAGGGGCACATCTCGATCGGCCAGCGGGTGGTGTGGTCGCTGGTCGAGGCGCGCGAAGCCCTGCAGCGGCTCGTCGGCGAGGCAGGCGACTGGACCGGGATCGACGGCTATCTGGCGCAGTATATGCAGCGCCACGGCTTGCCGGCGCGGGAGATGGCGGCGACGGTGCGGGCCTCGGCCCTCTCCGCGATGCTGGAGATGGCGCGGGAGGGCGTGCTGGACCTGCGCCAGGAGCGGGCCTTCGCGCCGATCGAGATCCGCCGCCGTTCGGCGAGGCCGCCGGCCTTGCCCTTTGCGGGAGAGACGTCGTGAGCGGCAGCGCCGCCGGGATCGGGCTGCCGGAAGCAGCGGGAGACGACGAGGCCTTCATCCTCGCCGCGCGGATCGCCGAGGCGCTGCTGTTTGCCTCCGCCGTGCCGCTGACGGCGGAGGAGCTGGCGCGTTCGGTGCCGGCGGGAATCGCGATCGGGACGGTGCTCCACCATCTGGCCGGCGCCTATGAGGCGCGTGGCGTGCAACTGCGCCAGGTCGCCGGCGGCTGGGCGTTCCGCACCGCGCCCGATCTCGGCTATCTGCTTGCGGCGGAGGCGCAGCCGCCGCGCAGGCTCTCGCGCGCCGCGCTCGAGGTGCTCGCCATCATCGCCTATCACCAGCCGGTGACGCGCGCCGAGATCGAGGAAATCCGGGGTGTCGCCACCGCCAAGGGCACGCTCGACATCCTGCTGGAAGCCGGTTGGGTGCGGCTGCGCGGCCGGCGCCGCTCGCCGGGCCGGCCCGTGACCTATGGGACCACGCGCGGCTTTCTCGACCATTTCGGTCTCGATCGGATCGACGATCTGCCCGGGCTCGACGAACTCAAGGGCTCGGGGCTGATCGAGGGCCGGCTAACCCGCGATGTCGGAGTCCCGGTTCCCGACGACGATCCGTCCCTGCGGGAGGACGAGGACCCGCTGGGCGATCTGTTCTCGCCGCTTGACGACGGGGAGGGCGGCCCGCAACAGGGCTGATCCGGGACAGGCAGCACGGGATATCATGTCGGCGACCAAGGCGAAGACGAGCGGCTGGCGCAGCTGGGGTCAGCGCGGAACGGTGGGCGCCGCCATTCCGATGGCGCTCGGCTTCGAGGCGGTGACGCAGCGCTTCGGGGCGGTGACGGCCCTGTCGGAGGTGTCGCTTACCGTGCGGCCGGGCGAGATCGTGGCGCTGCTCGGGCAATCGGGCTGCGGCAAGACGACGCTGCTGCGGCTCGCCGCCGGCGTCGAGCGGCCGAGCGCGGGGCACATCCTGCTGGAGGGGCGGGACGTCTCGGCGCCCGGCGCCTTCGTCGAGCCGGAGCATCGCGGCATCGGCTTCGTCTTCCAGGATTATGCGCTGTTTCCGCATCTCAGCGTTCTGGACAATGTGCGCTTCGGCCTGCGCGCGGATGGGCAGGCAGCGGCGACCGGGATCGCCCTGCGCGCGCTCGACCGGGTGGGGCTGGCGCATCTGGCCGAATCCTTCCCGCATATGCTTTCGGGCGGAGAGCAGCAGCGCGTGGCCCTGGCGCGCGCCATCGCGCCGCGGCCGGGTGTGCTGCTGATGGACGAGCCCT
Organism: Allobosea sp.; assembly: GCF_048595345.1. GTDB lineage: Bacteria > Pseudomonadota > Alphaproteobacteria > Rhizobiales > Beijerinckiaceae > Allobosea. Next base: position 13,626 of record NZ_JBMDWH010000088.1, on the reverse strand, counting down.
TCTCCAATCTCGACCGGCGCCTGCGCGATGCCGTGCGCGAGGAAACGGCGGCCCTGCTGCGGGAGACGGGTGCGACGGCGATGATCGTCACGCATGATCCCGAAGACGCGATGCGCATCGCCGACCGGATCGTGCTGATGCGGGCCGGGCGCATCGTGCAGAGCGGAACGGGCGAAGAGCTCTATCGTCGGCCGGACAGCCTCTTTGCCGCCCGATTTTTCTGCGACTTCAACGAGGTGGAAGCGAAGGTCTCGGGTGGCGCGGTGGCGCTGCCCTTCGGGCGTCTTCCCGCGCCGGGGCTGGCGGAGGGGGAGGCGGCTGTCGTCTGCATCCGGCCCCACCGGATCGGCCTGCATGCGGCCGGTTGCGGGCTCGCCGGGCGGCTGATCTCGCGCCGCTTTCTCGGCGAGGCCGACCATGCGCTGGTCGCCGTCACCGGGCTGGAGCGACCCCTGACGGTGCGCGCCGCCCTGCCGGAAACCATGCTGGCAGGCCATGAGGTCGGGGTCACGATCGCACCCGAGGAAGTCCTTGTGTTTCCTGCGGCGGATCAATAGGTTCCGCCGCCGAACGATCGACCGGGGCCGGGGATCGTGTTGGTGCCAGCCCCTTTGAAACGCATTTTCGGAGGAGTTCGCCATGGGTGGCGTGAGCATTTGGCACTGGATCGTCGTCGGCGTCATCGTGATGCTGCTGTTCGGTCGCGGCAAGGTTTCGGAGTTGATGGGCGACGTCGCCAAGGGCATCAAATCCTTCAAGAAGGGCATGGCCGAGGATGACGAGCCGACGCCGACCGCCGGCACCGTCGATCCCAAGGTGATCGACAGCGTCAAGGCCAGCAATGCGCAGGCCGAGGCCCAGGCCAAGGCCGAGCACAAGGCCTGATGCCGTCGCGGCCCGCCGGGCCGCTGTCGTCGCTGTTGCGCGGAAGCCGGCGTCCGGCCCGAGGGGGCGGGGCGCTGGTGCGCGGATAGGAAGAACCGTCGATGTTCGACATCGCCTGGAGCGAGATGGTGCTGATCGGAGCGGTTGCGCTCGTCGTGATCGGCCCCAAGGATCTGCCGAAAGTCCTGCGCACGGTCGGGCAGACGATCGGCAAGGTGCGCCGGATGGCGACCGAGTTCCAGGGGCAGTTCAACGAGGCGATGCGCGAGGCGGAACTCGCCGATCTCAAGAAGAAGGTCGAGGATGTCGGCGGCTCGGTCTCCGACAGCTTCAATACCGACTACAAGCCGATCGATCAGCCCAAGGAATTCCACGCGCCCAGCACGGCCGAGACAGCGGCGGCTGCCGAAGCCAAGTCAGCGGAAGAGAAAGCGGCCGAGGAGGCTGCGCTGAAGCAGGCGGAGGCCAAGCTCGCCGATCTGCCGATGCCGGAGCTGCCGCCGGTCGATATCGCGGCCGAAACGCCGACGCCCGCGGCCGAACCCGTGCCGGCCGCCAAGCCGAAGCGGGTGCGCAAGGTCAAGGTCGAGGATGATGCGGCTGCGCCGGCGGACCTGGCCGAGGCCCCCGCCGAAGCGGCTGCGCGCCCGTCTGCGGGCAAGCGCAGCGTCAAGGTCGTGGCCGACGCGCCGCTCGAAGCCGACAGCCCGTTTCCCGAGGCGTCCGAGCCCGCCAAGCCGGCGCGCAAGCGCAAGCCCAAGGCTGATCCGGCCGAGCCCGCCGCGGAGACGAAGAACCAGGAGAACTCGGCATGAGCCTCGCCAACCCCCGTGACGGCGAGGACGAGATCGAGGCCTCCCGGGCGCCGCTTCTGGACCACCTGATCGAATTGCGCTCGCGGCTGATCAAGTCGCTCATCGCCTTCCTGATCATGTTCTTCATCTGCTTCGGCTTCTCGACGCAGATCTACAACCTGCTCGTCCTGCCCTATGTCTGGGCGGCCGGGAACGCCGCCAACGCGCAGCTGATCTATACCGGCCCGCTGGAGCTGCTGTTCACGCACATCAAGGTCGCGGCCTTCGGCGCCGGCTTCTTTGCCTTCCCGGTGATCGCGACGCAGGTCTACAAATTCGTCGCGCCCGGGCTCTACAAGAACGAGAAGGCGGCCTTCGCGCCCTATCTCGTGGCGACGCCGGTGTTCTTCACGCTGGGCGCGCTGCTGGTCTTCTTCTTCGCCATGCCGGTGCTGATGAAGTTCTCGCTCGGCATGCAGCAGGCGGCGACGGAGAATCAGGCCGGCATCGCGCTCCTGCCCAAGGTCAGCGAATATCTCTCGCTGATCATGACGCTGATCTTCGCCTTCGGCGTCGCCTTCCAGCTGCCGGTGATTCTGACGCTGCTGGGGCAGGCCGGGATCATCGATTCGACCTTCCTGAGGGAAAAGCGCCGCTACGCGATCGTCTTCGTCTTCGTGGTGGCGGCGGTGCTGACCCCCCCGGACGTGATCTCGCAGCTGATGCTCGCCGTGCCGATGCTGCTGCTCTACGAACTCTCGATCTTCTCGGTAAAGCGGGTTGAGCGGAAGCCCGTGACGGACGAGACGGCGGCGGAGTAGGGGCGGGGCGACTACCCCGTCATTGCGAGGAACGTCAGCGACGAAGCCATCCAGGGGCGGCACAGTTCTACGGCCCCTGGATTGCTTCGCTGTGCTCGCAATGACGCCGTTAGCGGTGCGGAACCCTGTTCCCTCGCGCGCGATCCCGGTCTAGAGCATCAGCGCTGCGCTCCGCAGCGCTGATTGGCCAAGACGATGTACGATATCCGCTGGATTCGCGAGAACGCCGAGGCGTTCGACAAGGGGCTCGCACGCAGGGGGCTGGAGCCGCTGTCGTCGTCGCTGCTGGCGCTGGACGATGAGCGGCGCTCTGCCATCGCCAAGGCTCAGGCGACGCAGGAGCGGCGCAATGCGCTCTCCAAGGAGATCGGCAAGGCGATGGGCGCGAAGGATGTCGCGCGCGCCGATGCTCTGAAGGCCGAGGTCGCGGCGCTCAAGGATGCCCAGCCGGCGCTGGAAGCCGAGGAAAAGATCGCCAAGGGCAAGCTCGACGAGGCGCTCGCGGCGATCCCCAACGTGCCCTTCGACGATGTGCCGGACGGTGCCGACGAGCATGACAATGTCGTGCTGCATGTCGATGGCGTGAAGCCGGAGGAGCGTGGGCTGCTCAGGGGCGTCAACGATCCCAAGCAGCATTTCGAGCTGGGCGAGGCGCTCGGCCAGATGGATTTCGAGACGGCGGCCAAGCTCTCCGGATCGCGCTTCGTCGTGCTGCAGAACCAGATCGCGCGGCTTTCGCGGGCGATCGGGCAGTTCATGCTCGACACTCATACGGAGGAGCATGGGTACACGGAAGTGATGCCGCCGCTGATCGTCAATAAGGACGTGATGTTCGGCACTGCCCAACTGCCAAAATTTGCGGATGACCAGTTTTTGGCTTCGCGGATCATCGATCCGGAGGTTTGGCAAAAGGTGCTGAAGCCTGCCGAGGGTGACGCGGATTCGCTGCTTCAAGCCTTAAGTGACCTTAAGGAGCAGATCGAAAACCGTGAGTGGCAGTGGCTCATTCCCACGGCCGAAGTCCCGCTGACCAATCTCGTCCGCGAATCCATCCTCTCCGAGGAGGAGCTTCCGCGCCGCTACACCGCACTCACCCCCTGCTTCCGGGCCGAGGCCGGCTCGGCCGGGCGCGACACGCGCGGCATGCTGCGCCAGCACCAGTTCGAGAAGGTCGAGCTGGTCTCGATCACCGCGCCCGAAAAATCGCGCGAGGAGCATGAGCGCATGCTGTCTTGCGCCGAGGCGGTGCTGAAGAAGCTCGACCTGCATTATCGCGTCATGACGCTCTGCACCGGCGATATGGGCTTCGCCTCGCAGAAGACCTGGGACATCGAGGTCTGGCTGCCGGGGCAGAAGACCTATCGCGAGATCTCGTCCTGCTCGGTCTGCGGAGATTTCCAGGCGCGGCGGATGAACGCCCGCTACAAGACCAGGGACGGCAAGGGACCGTTCTTCGTCCACACGCTGAACGGTTCCGGCACGGCGGTGGGCCGGGCGCTGATCGCGGTGATGGAGAACTACCAGAACGCCGACGGCTCGATCACCGTGCCGGAGGTGCTGGTGCCCTATATGCGCGGCGTGACGCGCATCGAGAAGGCGGCTTGAGATGCGCATCCTCGTCACAAACGATGACGGCATTCATGCCGAAGGGCTGGAGGTGCTGGAGCGCATCGCGCGTGCGCTCTCCGACGATGTCTGGGTCGTGGCGCCGGAGACCGACCAGTCCGGCGTCGCCCATTCGCTGTCGCTGTCGAACCCGCTGCGCCTGCGCCAGATCGCGGAGAAGCGCTATGCGGTGGCGGGCACACCCACCGATTGCGTGATCATGGCGGTGCGCTCGGTCATGGCCGAGGCGCGGCCGGATCTTGTGCTGTCGGGCGTCAATCGCGGCGCGAACGTCGCCGAGGACGTCACCTATTCGGGCACCATCGCCGCGGCGATGGAAGGCACGCTGCTCGGCATTCCCTCGGTCGCGCTCAGCCAGTCCTATGCGCCGGGCGACCGCAACCAGATCCGCTGGGACTGCGCCGAGCGGCATGCGCCGGGCATCCTGCGCAAGCTGCTGGAGGAGGGGATCCCGGCCGATGTGCTGTTCAACCTGAACTTCCCCAACGCGGCCCCGGACGACGTCCAGGGCGTGGCGGTGACGGTGCAGGGCCGGCGCGACCAGGAGCTGATGCGGCTGGAGCCGCGGCAGGACGGGCGCGGCAATCCCTATTTCTGGATAGCCTTCCAGCGCAGCCGCAAGGAGCCGGGCAACGGCACCGACCTGAAGGCGCTGGCCGAGAGCCGCATCTCGGTGACGCCGCTGGAGCTGGATCTCACGCATGAGCCGACCCTGACCCGTTTCGCGCGGGTGTTCGGGTGAGCGTGACGCTCGGCCGCCATCCTTCGAGACGCCGCTTCGCGGCTCCTCGGGATGAGGGCTGAGATGGCCGACGCCCCCATGACCGACGAAACCCCCGCCAGCGAGGGCGAGCGCACGGTCGCCTTCCTGCTGTCGCTGCGGGCGCGGGGCGTGCGCGACCTGCCGCTGCTGCGGGCGATGGAGCGGGTGCCGCGGGACCGGTTCGCGCCCTCGCGCTTCGCCGATCTCGCACGGCAGGACGTCTCCGTGCCGCTGCCCTGTGGGCAGACGATGACCGCGCCCTTCACCGTCGCCAATCTGCTCGTCGCGCTCGATATGCAGCCGGGTGCGAGGGTGCTCGAGGTCGGCACCGGCTCGGGCTATGTCTCGGCGCTGCTGGCGGCTCTGGGCGGGGAGGTGGTCTCGCTGGAGCGCTACCGCTCGCTCGCCCTGGCCGCGCATGAGCGGGTCGCGGGGAGCGGGTTCGGCGGCGCCGTCGATCTGCGCCATGCCGACGGCTTCCAGCCGGATCGCACGCTGGGGCGCTTCGACCGGATCCTCGTCAACGGCGTCACCCATGCGGTGCCGGAAGCCCTGCTGGCGCGGCTCGCCCGAGGCGGACGGCTGGTCGGGGCGCTGCGGGTCGAGGGGGCGGCGCGCCGCGTGGTGGTGACGCGGGCCGATGAGGACAGCTTCGACCATGCTCTGGGCCCGCCGCTGCGCCTGCCGCCGCTGATCCCCGGACGCGCCCAGGCGCTCTGACCGCCGTATTCGCAGGGCTGACAGGCCGGGGGCCGTCGCGCGAGGCGGCGCGACCGCCCGTGGGGCTGCCCCTTTTTCGGCAGCCGACAAAATTCCGGAAAAATGAATCCGCGCTTTCGGGCAGAAACCCTTTCGTAACCTGAACAGGACTTTAATCGCGGTCATCGAGTTGCGTCGTTCGCGAGTACTCTGCCCATGTTTAGCCAAGCCGGATCGGTCGATTTCCGTATCCTCAGCCGCCTGTCGACGGTCTGCCTGCTGGCCCTCGGCGTCAGTGCCTGCTCGTCGGATGCCGTGCGCTTCACCGAGACCCCGTTCGACAATCCGTTCCGCACTGCGCAGGCCCCGGCCGCGACACGCGATCCGGTCACCACGGGGTCCATCGGCAGCGCGCCGGTCCAGTCGGTTCCCTCCTCACCGGTCGTGCGTTCCCAGGCGCTGCCTCCGCCGCCGCCGGTCGCCAGCGCTCCGATCGCGGCGCCGGCCGCGCCGATGTCCGCCTCGGCTCCCGTCGCTGCGGCCCCGGCCCCTGCCTCCGGCGGCAGCGCCGCCGGCTGGACGGCGCAGGGCGGCACGCCGATCGTGATGGCCCAGGGCGAGACCATCGACATGATCGCCTCCCGCTATGGCGTGCCGCGTGCGGCGCTGCTCTCGGCGAATGGTCTGTCCAGCGGCAATGTCGCGCCCGGCACCCGCATTACCATCCCGGTCTACAATGCCAGCGGCGCCGGCAGTGTCGCAGCCGCGCCGGCTGCCGCGCCGCGTGTCGCGGCTGCTCCTGCTCCTGCTGCTGCGCCCGCCGCCGCCGAGCCGCGCGGTTTCGTGCGTGGTCCGGCTCCTGCCGAGCGCCCGGCCGCCGTCGACAAGACCGCCCAGGCACGCACCGCCAAGGAGGCCAAGGCCGCCGCCGAGGCCGAAGCCAAGGCGAAAGCCGCCGCCGATGCGCAGGCGATGCGCGAATCGCGGGCTCGCTTCGCTGCCGAGGCCAAGGCCAAGGCCGAGGCGCGCAAGGGTGCCGCTCCGGTCGCTGCCGCCGCAAAGCCGGTTGCCGAGCCCAAAGCTGCCGAGCCGAAGCCCGCGAAGACCGCGGCCGTGCCGGCAGAAAAGCCGGCCAAGGCCGCTGTCGTCGCCAGCGCGCCGGCGGCCGAGCCCAAAGCCGCCGCCACGCCGGCGCCTGTCGTCGCCAAGGCCGAGCCGGTCGCCGATCCGAAGACCACCGCCAGCCTGCCCAAGCAGGAGGAGGCGGCCTCCAGCGGAGACAAGGCGGATTTCCGCTGGCCGGTGCGCGGCCGCGTCATCTCGGGCTTTGCCGGCAAGGGCGGCAATGAGGGCCTCAACATCGCGGTGCCGGACGGAACGCCGGTGAAAGCCGCCGAGGCCGGCACGGTCGCCTATGCCGGCAGCGAGCTGAAGGGCTACGGCAATCTCGTCCTGATCCGGCACCCCAACGGCTATGTCTCGGCCTACGCTCACAATGGCGAGCTCAAGGTGAAGCGCGGCGACAGCGTCAAGCGCGGGCAGGTGGTCGCCAGTTCCGGCCAGACCGGCAACGTCTCCTCGCCGCAGCTGCATTTCGAGCTGCGCAAGGGCTCCACCCCCGTCGATCCGACGCCCTATCTGAACAACTGACCGAATGTTCGATCGGTATCGCGAGACCCTCCCGATCGAATCGGAACGGGGCGAGCCAGAACGGCTCGCCCCGTTTTGTTTTTGAGCCGTGGCGGGCTCGTCATGCTCGGGCTCGACCCCAGCATCCCGGGGCCAGTCGGCTTTTTGGGGCGGTATCCGGCATGGGATTCTCGGGTTTAAGCTTCGCTGAGCCCGGGAATGACGCGCTCAACCCTCCAGCCGCTTGCCCAGCCGGCCGGCGAGGTCCTGGATGTACTGCCAGGCCGTGCGGCCGGAGCGGGAGCCGCGCGTCGTCGCCCATTCCAGCGCGTCGCGGCGCAGTTCGTCGGGGTCGATGGCGAGCCCGAAATGCGCGACATAGCCGTCGATCATCGCCAGATAGTCGTCCTGGCTGCATTTGTGGAAGCCGAGCCAGAGGCCGAACCGGTCCGAGAGCGAAACCTTCTCCTCCACCGCCTCGCCGGGATTGATCGAGGTCGAGCGCTCGTTCTCCATCATGTCGCGCGGGAGCAGATGGCGGCGGTTCGAGGTGGCGTAGAACACGACGTTTTCCGGCCGGCCCTCGACGCCGCCGTCGAGCGCGGCCTTGAGCGATTTGTAGGAGGTGTCGTCGCCGTCGAAGGACAGATCGTCGCAGAAGACGATGGCGCGATGCGGATCAGCGCGCAGCTGGCTCATCAGCGCCGGCAGGCTGTCGATGTCCTCGCGATGGATCTCGATCAGCTTCAGGGCCCGCTCGCCGGCGGCGCGCCGCTGGTTGGTATCGGCATGGACGGCCTTGACCAGAGAGGACTTGCCCATGCCGCGCGCGCCCCAGAGCAGCACATTGTTGGCGGGCAGGCCTTTCGCGAAGCGCTCGGTGTTCTCCGCCAGCGTGTCGCGCACGCGGTCGACGCCGCGCAGCAGCGCGAGCGCCACCCGGTTCACCTTCGGCACCGGTGCCAGCTCCGCCGCGGCCGCATGCCAGACGAAAGCGTCGGCGGCATCGAGATCGAGCGCTTGGCGCGGCGGGGGCGCCAGCCGCTCCAGCGCCGAGGCGATGCGCAGCAGGGCGGCGAGCGTCGCCTCGCCAGCGGGGTCGGCAGTGTGGCTCATCATCGCATGTCCCGATTCGCGTCCGAACCGTAACGTCCGTTACGGTCATTGTCCCATAATTCCTCCGGCGGCACGGCCGCAAGAGCATTGCGTCGCCATCGGGGAGGCCATAGGTGAGGGACCGGCTCGCATCCGCGGGCCGGTCCGATTGATTTCACGGCGTTGCTGGCTATAGTCCGCGCGCTTTTCGCGGCCGGAGCCGGCGTTCCGCCGCGCTTCACCTCACCGACCGTATTTTGGCCGGCGGCCGCTGCCGCCGCACCCTAAGGAGCCTTTTGTGATCACTCCCGCTTTTGCTCAGGCCCCGGGCGCAGCCGGCGGTGCCGACATGCTGATCCAGCTGGTGCCGTTCCTGCTGATTTTCGTGATCATGTGGTTCCTGATCATCCGCCCGCAGCAGCGCCGGGCCAAGGCTCATCAGGAACTGATCAAGAATGTGCGCCGCGGCGATACCATCATCACCTCGGGCGGGCTGATCGCCAAAGTGTCGAAGGTGATCGACGATGCCGAGGTCGAGGCCGAGATCGCCGAGGGCGTGCGGGTGCGGATCGTGCGCGGCATGATCCAGGACGTCCGCTCCAAGACCGAGCCGGTCAAGGGCTGAGAGCGCTCCGCCGCTGACGATCGCCGGCCCGGATGCGGGCCGGCCTTGCAACAAGGCATCCTCCGCACATGCTTCGTCTCCAGGCCCGCAAGGTCATTCTCGTCCTGCTCGTGCTGATCTTCGGCTGTGGGCTCGCCGTGCCGAACCTGTTCTCGCCCGAGACACGCAAGGCGATCGAGGCCAATGCCCCGTCCTGGATCCCGCGCTTCCTGCTGCCCACCCATGCGGTGGTGCTCGGCCTCGACCTGCAGGGCGGCTCGCATGTGCTGCTTGAGATCGACCGGGCCGACCTCGTCCGCAGCCAGGTGACGCAGCTGCGCGACGATGTGCGCCGCATCCTGCGCGAGGAGCGCGTCAGCATCCCCGGCGGCATCCAGACCACCGGCCGCGGCGTGCAGGTTCGTATCCCGGACGCCGCCGAGCGGGCGCGGGTGCTGCCGAAGCTGCGCGAGCTCTCCCAGCCAATCGGCACGATCGGTGCCTTCGGCCCCTCGGGCAACCAGTCGATCGCGATCACCGAGCAGCCGGACGGGCTTGTGCAACTCGGCGTGACCGAGGCGGGCTCCAACGAGCGCATCCGCCGCGCCGTGGAGCAGGCGATGGAGGTTCTGCGCCGGCGCGTCGATGCGCTGGGCACCACCGAGCCGAACATCCAGCGCCAGGGCCTCGACCGCATTCTGGTGCAGGTGCCCGGCCTGCAGGATTCGCAGCGGCTGAAGGAAATCCTCGGCGACACCGCCAAGCTGGAATTCCGCCTCGTCGGCGACGCCAACAGCTCCGATGTCGACATGCTGCCTTCGCAGGATGCGAATGGCCAGCTGGTGCCGGTGCTGCGCCAGCCCGTGGTGGACGGCGCCGACCTCGTCGATGCGCAGCCCTCCTTCGATTCGCGCTCCGGCCAGCCGATCGTGAATTTCCGCTTCAACATCCGCGGCGCGCAGCGCTTCGGCCAGATCACCACCGAGAATCTCGGCCGTCCGCTGGCCATCGTGCTCGACAACAAGGTGATTTCGTCCCCGGTCATCCAGTCGCCGATCACCGGCGGCTCGGGCCAGATCTCCGGCAATTTCACCGTGCAGCAGGTCAACAACCTGTCGATCCTGCTGCGCGCCGGCGCGCTGCCGGCGAAGATGACGATCGTGGAAGAGCGCACGGTCGGCCCCGGCCTCGGCGCCGATTCGATCCATGCCGGCAAGCTGGCGACCCTGATCGCGACCGTGCTGGTGGTGATCTACATGCTCGCGACCTATGGCGTGTTCGGCCTCATCGCCAGCATCGCGCTGCTCGTCCATGTCTGCCTGATCTTCGGCCTGATGTCGTTGCTCGGCGCGACGATGACGCTGCCCGGCATCGCCGGCATCGTGCTGACGATCGGCACGGCGGTGGATTCCAACGTGCTGATCTATGAGCGCATGCGGGAGGAGGAACATGCCGGCCGCAGCCTCGTATCGGCGCTCGAAGCCGGCTTCCAGCGCGCTTTCGCGACCATCATCGACTCGAACGTCACGATGCTGATCGCGGCGGTGGCGCTGTTCTCGCTGGGCTCCGGCCCCGTCCGCGGCTTCGCGGTGGTCTTTATTCTCGGCATCCTCACGACCGTCATCACGGCGGTGACGCTGACGCGGATGCTGATCGCGCTGTGGTATCGCTGGGCCAAGCCCAAGCGGCTCCCGTTCTGACGCCGGCGCCGGAGAGGAAACACGCCATGCGCCTGCTTCGCATCGTTCCCGACAACACCCGCTTCAAATTCGTCTGGTTCCGGCGGTTCAGCTATCCGCTGTCGGCGGCCTATTCGATCCTGGTGATCGTGCTGTTCATGACCGTCGGGCTGAATTTCGGCATCGACTTCAAGGGCGGCACGCTGATCGAGATGCAGGCCAAGAGCGGTGCGGTCGACATCGCCAAGATGCGCCAGACCGCCAACGGCCTCGGATTCGGCGAGAGCGAGGTGCAGGAGTTCGGCGGCGGCAACGAGCTGTCGATGCGCTTTGCGCTGCAGCCGGGCGGCGAGGCGGCGCAGCAGATGGTGGTGCAGAAGGCTCGCGAGGCCTTCTCCGCCGACTATGATTTCCGCCGCGTCGAGACGGTCGGCCCGCGCGTCTCGGGCGAGCTGGTCCAGGCCGGCACGCTCGGCGTCGTGCTCGCGATCATGGGCGTTCTGATCTATCTGTGGTTCCGCTTCGAGATGCCGCTGGCGATCGGCGCGATCCTCGGCACGCTGCACGACATCGTGCTCACGATCGGCTTTTTCCTGATCACGCGGCTTGAGTTCAATCTCACCTCGATCGCTGCGATCCTGACCATCGTCGGCTATTCGCTGAACGAGACGGTGGTGGTGTTCGACCGCACGCGCGAATTGCTGCGCCGCTACAAGACCATGCCGATCCCCGAGCTGCTCGACCTCTCGGTGAACTCCACCCTCTCGCGCACGGCGATGACCGCGACCACGACCTTCCTGTCGCTGCTGGCGCTGGTGCTGTTCGGCGGCTCGGCGATCGAGGGCTTCGCGCTGGTGATGCTGTTCGGCGTCGTGGTCTGCACCTATTCGGCGATGTTCGTCTCGACGCCGGTGCTGCTCTACATGGATGTTCGCAGCCAGACCGCCCGGGACGAGGCGCGTGAAAAGGCCGGGACCAAGACCCCCGCCGCCAAGCCCAAGGCCGGCTGAGGCGCCGCCGGCATGGCGCGCTTCGAGGGGTTCGTGCCCGGCCGCTGGCCGCTCGATGCGATCGGCGCCGGGGGGTTCCGCTTCGCGCAGATGAGCCATCGCGGCTCGATCCTGGCGACGCCCGGCGGCATCCGCATCTGGACCCCGGCGCGGTTTTCGGAGATCACCGCCGAGAGCCTGCAGCCGATCCTGGACGAGGCGGAGGCGATCGACTTCCTGATCATCGGCACCGGGCCCGACATCGCCTTCGTGCCGCCGGCGCTGCGCGAGCCGTTCAGGGCCGCCGGCATCACGGTCGAGGGGATGGCGACGGGGGCCGCCGCCCGCACCTACAACGTGCTCGTGGCCGAGGACCGGCGCGTCGCCGCGGCGCTGATCGCCGTCGAGTAGGCTGCTGCTTGCGACGATTTGCCGGCGCCTGCCGCCGGGCATGGCGAAGCGGTCATCCTTGCCCTAGATTGGGGTGATGAAAGAGAGGCCGTGATGACGGGCCCAGGCGAGACCAAGCCGCAGACCGAGACCGAGCCGCAGCCGCAGGTGCCGCCGGCAGGGTTGGCCGATGCCTATGCGCATTGCGCGGCGCTGGTGCGCGAGCAGGATCACGACCGCTATATCAGCTGCCTCTATGCGCCCGACGCGCGGCGCCACGGGCTGTTCGCGCTCTATGCGTTCAGCCTGGAGATTGCGCGGGTGAGGGCGCTGGTCAGCGAGCCGCTGCCGGGTGAGGTGCGGCTGCAATGGTGGCGCGACCTGCTGGAGGGCCAGCCGGCCGGCGAGGCACAGGCCCATCCGGTGGCAGCCGCGCTGCTCGACACGGTGAAGCGCTACCGCCTGCCGATCGCGCCGCTGACCGACCTCATCGATGCGCGCACCTTCGATCTCTATGACGACCCCATGCCGTCCCTGCGCGATCTGGAGGGCTATGCCGGGGAGACGGTCGGCGCGCTGATCCGGCTCGCCTGCATCGTGCTGGCGGGGGGCCGCGATCCGGGCGGGGCCACGGCCTGCGGCCATGCCGGCGTCGCCTATGCGCTGGCCGGGCTGATGCGGTCCTTCCCCTGGCATGCGGCGGAGGGGCAGGTCTATCTGCCGGCCGACATCCTCGCCCGCAACGGCGTGACGCGGGACGACATCGTGCGCGGGCGCGGCGGGCCGGGGGTGCTCTACACGCTGAAGGAGCTGCGCGAGATCGCGCGCAGCCATCTCAAGCGCCTGACCAGCCTCTCGGATACGGTGCCGCCCGCGATGCGCCCGGCTTTTCTGCCGGTCGCGCTGGTCGAGCCTTATCTCAGGCAGATGGAGCGGCCTGGCTACGATCCCTACCGGACGATCATCACCCTGCCGGGCTGGCGGCGTCAGTGGGTGATCTGGCGGGCGGCGCGGCGCAGGTAGAGGCGGACAGCAGCGGTGCGTTGCAACGGATGCGCAATTAAACGTAATTGCGCGGGGAACCCTCTCCCGGAGGGAGAGGGTTCCCCGCGCTGACCGCACCCCCTACTCAGCCGCTTGCGCCGTGCCGCCGCCGGCCCATTCCTCCATCACCTGCTTCGCCCGCACCGTGAGCGCCTGCTTGCGGGCGAGGCTTTTGGCGGGACCCTTCAGGTGCTTGCCGTCCGGGCCGGTCTTGGCGACGCCCTCGATCGGCGGGAAGAGGCCGAAATTGATGTTCATCGGCTGGAAGGAGCGCGGCCCCTCGTCGATGGTCTGGATGTGGCCGCCGGTGATGTGGTTGACGAGCGCGCCCAGCGCCGTCGTGGCAGGCGGCAAGGGCAACTCGTGGCCGAGCCTTTCCGCCGCCGCCATGCGCCCGGCGAGCAGGCCGATGGCGGCGCTCTCGACATAGCCTTCGCAGCCGGTGATCTGGCCGGCGAAGCGCAGCCGCGGATCGGCCTTCAGCCGCAGCCGCTCGTCGAGCAGCTTGGGCGAATCCAGATAGGTGTTGCGGTGGATGCCGCCGAGCCGCGCGAACTCCGCGTTCTGGAGCCCCGGGATCATCCGAAAGATGCGGGCCTGCTCGGCAT
>NZ_JBMDWH010000087.1:0-25523 GCF_048595345.1 Allobosea sp. | reverse complement strand
CGATCTGACGGCGGGCGAGCTTGCGGGGCTGACCGATCTGCCGGCCGCCGAACCTCCCCGGCCCCGCCCGGCGCCCCAGCGCGTCGGCCGTTTCGCGGCCGAGCATGAACAGCTGTCCGTGGCAGTGGGCCTGCCCTTCGGGCGCTGCGATGCAGCGGCGCTCGAGGCGCTGGCGCAGGTTGTCGAAACCCTTCCGGCCACGATCCGGCCTTCGCCCTGGCGCGGGCTCGTCTTCGCGGGGCTTGCGGCCGCGGCGGCGGAAGAACTGCTTGTGGCGGCCGATGCGGCCGGGCTGATCACCCGCGACGGCGATGTGCGCCTGTCGATCCAGGCCTGTGCCGGCAGCCCGGCCTGTGCCCGCGGCCAAGCCCCCGCAGCCGCCGATGCCGGGCTTCTCGCACGGGCGCTCCCGGACCTGCTGCGCGGGACGTCTCTGCATGTCTCCGGCTGCGCTAAGGGCTGCGCCCATCCCGGCCGGGCCGATCTGACGTTGGTGGGGGTGGACGGGCGCTATGGCGTCGTGCTCGACGGAGGCAGCGACGATGCGCCGGTCGCGGTGCTTGACCTGCCGGCGCTGCTGGCGCGATTGCAGGCGCAAGGCGATTGGCGGGCGAGGCTCGCCGAATCCCAGACGAGGCAGGACGCTTGACCGAAGGCTATGACTATATCCGCGACGGTGCGGCGATCTATGACCGCTCCTTCGCGATCATCAGGGCCGAGGCCGATCTGTCGCGCTTCTCGGGCGTCGCCGAGCGGGTCGTGGTGCGGATGATCCATGCCTGCGGCATGACCGACCTGCCCCGCGACGTCGAAATGTCGGCGGATTTCGCGGACACCGCGCGATCGGCGCTGCGGGCGGGCGCGCCCATTCTCTGCGACGCCAAGATGGTCGCCAATGGCGTCACCCGCACGCGGCTACCGGCTGGCAACGCCGTGCTCTGCACGCTGGATGACCCGCAGGTGCCGGCGCTGGCGCAGCAGATGGGCACGACGCGCTCGGCCGCCGCCATGGAATTGTGGCGGCCGCATCTTTCCGGTTCGGTCGTGGTGATCGGCAATGCGCCGACCTCGCTGTTCCGGCTGCTGGAAATGCTGGATTCCGGCGCGCCCCAGCCGGCGGCGGTGATCGGGATTCCGGTCGGCTTCGTCGGCGCGGCGGAATCGAAGGAGGCGCTGGCGAGCCAGGGGCGCGTGCCCTTCCTCGTCGTGCATGGGCGGCGCGGCGGCTCGGCCATGGCGGCGGCGGCCGTCAACGCGCTGGCGCAGGACAAGGAATGACCGGTTGAGCGGCAGCACGCCCCCCAAGACCCTGCTTTACGGCGTCGGACTGGGTCCCGGCGCGGCGGATCTGATGTCGGTGCGGGCGCGCGATATCCTGCTGCGGGCCGACAAGCTGGTGCATTTCTGCAAGCGCGGCCGGCGGGGCAACGCCCGCACCACCGCCGACGCCATCGTGCCGCCCGACCCGGCGCGCGAGATCGCGCTGATCTATCCCGTCACGGTCGAGGCCGAGGTCGGCGACCCCGCCTATGACGGGCCGATCGCCGCCTTCTACGAGGAGGTGACCGGGCAGCTCGCCGCCGAGATGGCACAGGGGAGCGTGCTCGGCGTGCTCTGCGACGGCGATCCCTTCTTCTACGGCTCCTTCATGCATCTGTGGCGACGGCTGTCGCCGCGCTTCGCGACCGAGATCGTGCCCGGCATTCCGGCCATGGCGGGGGGCTGGACGGCGGCCGGGGCGCCCATCACCTGGGGCGACGACGTGATGACCGTCCTGCCCGGGACCCTGCCGGAAGAGGAGTTGCTGCGCCGGCTCAAGGACACCGATGCGGCGGTGATCATGAAGCTCGGCCGGCATCTGCCGAAGGTGCGCCGCGCGCTCACCGCCGCCGGGCTGGCCGAGCGGGCGATCTATGTCGAGCGGGCGACGATGGCGCAGCAGGCGGTGGCGCGCCTCAGCGACAAGAGCGACGACGAGGCGCCCTATTTCGCGATGGTGCTGGTGCCCGGCGAGGGGCGGCGGCTGTGAGCGGCTCCCTTACGATCGTCGGACTCGGCCCCGGCACGCCGGACTGGATCACGCCCGCCGCGCAAACCGCGCTCGATGCCGCGACAGACCTCGTCGGCTACGGGCCCTATCTCGACCGCATCCCGGAGCGAGAGGGGCGGACGAAGCATGCCTCCGACAACCGCGTCGAGGTCGAGCGGGCGGGCCATGCGCTGGCGCTCGCGGCGGAAGGCAAGCGGGTCGCTGTGGTCTCCGGCGGCGATCCAGGCGTCTTCGCCATGGCCGCAGCGGTGTTCGAGGCGCTGGAGGCCGGGCCGGAAGCCTGGCGCGCGATCCCCGTCACGGTCGAGCCCGGCATCACCGCCATGCTAGCGGCGGCGGCGCGGGCAGGGGCGCCGCTGGGGGGCGATTTCTGCGCAATCTCGCTCTCCGACAATCTCAAGCCCTGGGAAGTGGTGACGGCACGGCTTGCCGCCGTGCTCGCCGCCGATCTCGTCATCTGCCTCTACAACCCGATTTCGAAGGCGCGGCCCTGGCAGCTCGGCAAGGCGCTGGAGCTGGCCTGTCAGCATCGCGATGCCGCGACCCCCGTGCTGTTCGCGCGCGCCGTCGGCAGGCCGGACGAGGCGCTGCGCATCCTGACGCTGGCGGAGGCCGCCGCGCAGGCCGGCACGGCCGATATGGCGACGCTGGTGATGATCGGCGCGTCCAGCACGCGGCTGATCGCGCGAGAGAGCGCGGCGCCTTACGTCTATACGCCCCGTTCGGTCGCCAGCAGTCCCTGCGTCACCAGCCAGGGCAGGACCTGATCGAGATGCTCGACGGTCTCGACATCGGGCTTGGGCGGACGCGCCACCATCACCACCGGCAAGGCGAGCCTTCGCGCCGCCACGAGCTTGCCGATGGTCGCCGGGCCACCGGCATTCTTGCTGACCAGGATCTCGACACCCTCGCGGCGCATCAGCGCCTCCTCATCCTCGACCGGGAAGGGGCCGCGCGCGAGGATGACGTCGACATGCGGCACGGGCAGCCGGTCACCGATCGGCTCGATGGCGCGCACGAGATAGCGGTGCTGGGGCGCGGCGGCGAAGGCCGGCAGCTCCAGCCGGCCGATGGTCAGGAAGACGCGGCGCGGCTCCTGCCCCAGCGCCTCGGCGGCAGCCGCGATATCCGGGACGGAGGTCCAGCGGTCGCCGGGCTGCGGCGCCCAGCTTTCGCGGCGGATCGCCAGCAGCGGCACGCCCTCGGCCTTGCAGGCATGCTCGGCATGGAAGGGCATGATCGCGGCGAAGGGGTGCGTCGCGTCGATGACGGCGACGATGCCTTCCTCGCGCAGATAGCGCCGCAGCCCTTCGACGCCGCCAAAGCCGCCGACGCGCACCGGCAGGTTGCTCGGGCGGGGGTCGACGGTGTGGCCCGCAAGGGAGATGATGGCACGGATCTCGGGCGCCTGCTCGGCCAGCAGCTGGTCGAGCGCGGCAGCTTCGCTCGTTCCGCCGAGGATGAGGACGGTCATGACCACAATCTTGCGTGAATCCGATGAACTGTCGAGCGGCACGGCGCAGCCCTGGCTGACGCTGATCGGGCTCGGGGAGGATGGAGCGGCGGGCTTGGGCCGCGAAGCGCGAGAGGCGCTCGCCGAGGCCGACATCGTCTTCGGGGGCGAGCGGCATATCGCGCTGGTCGGCACGGTGCCGGGCGAATTACGGCCCTGGCCGCAGCCCTTCCGCAATGCGCTGCCGATGATCCTGGCCGAGCGGGGCCGGAAGGTCTGCGTGCTGGCGACCAGCGACCCGTTCCATTACGGCATCGGCAACAGCCTGAGCCGGGCGATCCCGGCGGACGAGATGCGGATCATCCCGCAGTCCTCCTCCTTCTCCATGGCCTGCAGCCGGATGCGCTGGCCGCAGGAGGAGTGCGCGCTGGTCTCGCTGCATGGCCGCACGCTCTACCGCATCGTGCCGCATCTCCAGCCGGGCGCGCGCATCCTCGCCTTGTCCTGGGACGAGACGACGCCGCGGGCCGTGGCGGAGCTGATGACCGCGCGCGGGTTGGGCGCGGCGCGCATCGTGGTGATGGAGGCGCTGGGCGGGCCAAGCGAGCGCATCCGCTGGACCCGCGCCGATGGCTTCGCGCTCGACGACATCGTGCCGCTCAACCTGATCGCGGTCGAGATCGGCGAGGCGCGGGAGGCGCGCATCCTGCCGCTGGCGCCGGGGCTGGACGAGGAGTGGTTCGCCCATGACGGGCAGATCACCAAATCGGAAATCCGCGCGATCACGCTCTCGGCGCTGGCGCCGCGCGCCGGCGAACTGCTCTGGGATGTCGGAGCCGGCTCGGGCTCGGTCGCGGTGGAGTGGTGCCAGCGCCATCCGCGCAACCGCGCCATCGGCTTCGAAGCCAAGCCCGAGCGGGCCCAGCGCGTGGCGCGCAACGCGCTGGAACTGGGCGGGCTGTCGGTCAAGGTGGAAGGCGCCGCGCCGGCTGCTCTGGCGGGCCAGGAGGCGCCGGATGCGGTGTTCATCGGCGGCGGGCTGACGGTGGGGGGGCTGTTCGAGGCCGCATGGGCCGCGCTGAAGCCGGGCGGACGGCTCGTCGCCAATGTCGTCACCCTCGAGGGCGAAGCGCGGCTCGCGGCGCTCCACGCCGCCCATGGCGGCTCGCTGCGGCGCATCTCGATCGACCGGCTCGCTCCGGTCGGCGGCAAGCATGGCTGGCGCCCGGCCATGCCGGTGACGCAATGGCGTGTGGAGAAGCCGTGACCGGCCGCCTCGTCGCCGGCATCGGCCTCCGCCCCGGCACGGGGGCGGCCGAGATCCTCGCATGCCTCGAAGCAGCACTCGCGCAGGCGGGTTTGGGTGCCGAAGCGGGGCCGCGCTTGGCCACGCTCGCCAGCCGCGTCGGCGAGCCGGGCATGGTCGAGGCCGCAGCCTCCCGGGCGGCCGAGCTCGTCGCCATTCCGGACGAGGCGCTGAAGGGCTTCGAGGCGTCCTGCGCCACGCGCTCGACCCGCATTGCCTCGCTTTACGGCGTCGGTTCTGTCGCGGAAGCGGCCGCGCTCGCCGCCGCGGGGCCGGGGGGCACCCTCGTGCAAGCGCGCATCGCGACGGCGCGCGTCACCTGCGCTCTGGCGCGCGAGGCGTCGTGACATCATGACGATCCACTTCATGGGCGCGGGGCCCGGCGCGCCCGACCTCATCACCCTGCGCGGGCGCGACCTGATCGCGTCCTGCCCCGTCTGCCTCTATGCCGGTTCGCTGATCCCGCAGGCGATGCTGGGCTGGTGCCCGCCCGGCGCACGGATCGTCGATACAGCCCCGCTCGATCTCGACGCCATTGTCGCGGAAATGCGGGCGGCGCACGAGGCCGGGCAGGATGTCGCGCGGCTGCATTCGGGCGACCTCTCGATCTGGAGCGCCTGCGGCGAGCAGTATCGCAGGCTGGACGGGCTCGGCATTCCCTACACGGTGACGCCGGGCGTGCCGGCTTTCGCGGCCGCCTCCGCGGCGCTGAAGCGCGAGCTCACCTTGCCCGGCCTGGCGCAATCGCTGGTGCTGACCCGCACCTCCGGCCGCGCCTCGGCCATGCCGGAGCGGGAGAGGCTCGCCACCTTCGCCGCCTCGGGCACGACGCTGGCGATCCATCTCTCGATCCATGTGATCGAGCAGGTAGCGGCGGAGCTGACGCCCTTCTACGGCGCCGATTGCCCGGTCGCGGTGGTGTTCCGCGCCTCCTGGCCGGACGAGACGGTGCTCACCGGCAGCCTCGCGGATATCGCCGCGCGGGTGCGTGCCGGCGGGCTGGAGCGCACGGCCCTGATCCTCGTCGGCCCCGCGCTCGCCACCACCGATTTCCGCGAGAGCGCGCTCTATTCGGTCGATTATGACCGGCGCTTCCGGCCGGGGGGCGGGACATGACCGCGCGCGGGCTCATCATCGCCGCGCCGCGCTCGGGCTCGGGCAAGACCACGATCACGTTGGGGCTGCAGCGGGCCCTGCGCCGGAGCGGGCTGACGGTGCGCGGGCTGAAATGCGGGCCGGACTATATCGATCCGGCCTTCCACGCCGCCGCGACCGGGGCGCCGAGCGCCAATCTCGATTCCCATGCGATGCCCCCGGGGCTGATCGGCGCCATCGCGAGGCGGGCCATGGCCGAGGCCGATCTCGTCGTCGCGGAGGGCTCGATGGGGCTGTTCGACGCGGTGCCGGGGCCGGAAGGGCGGACCGGGGCCGGCGCCGATATCGCCGCGCTGACCGGCTGGCCGGTGGTGCTGGTGGTGGACGTCTCGGGCGCGGCGCAATCGGCGGCGGCGGTCGCATTGGGCTGCACGCTCTACGACCGGCGCATCCGCGTCGCCGGGGTGATCCTCAACAAGGTGGCGAGCCCCCGGCATGAACGGCTCGTGCGACAGGGCATGGAGCGGATCGGCCTGCCCGTGCTGGGCGCTCTGCCCCGCGAAGCGAGCCTGATCCTGCCCGAGCGCCATCTCGGCCTCGTGCAGGCGGGGGAAACCGCCGATCTGGAGGCAAGGCTGGAGTCGCTGGCGGATGCGGTCTCGGCAGCGGTCGATCTCGAGGCCGTGCTCGGCATCGCGGGCCCCGCTACAGCGATGGCGGGTCTCGGCGCCACTCCGCCCTTGCCGCTGCCCGGCCGGCGGATCGCGATCGCGCGCGACGCCGCCTTTTCCTTCGTCTATCCGCATGTCGAGGCCGGCTGGCGCGAGGCGGGAGCCGACTTGCTGGCCTTCTCGCCCCTCGCCGACGAGGCTCCGCCGGAGGCTTGCGATGCCTGCTGGCTGCCCGGCGGCTATCCGGAGCTGCATGCGGGCCGTCTGGCGGGCGCGACGCGCTTCCTTGCGGGACTGCGCGAATTCGCCCGCAGCCGTCCCGTCCATGGCGAGTGCGGCGGCTATATGGTGCTCGGCCGCAGCCTGATCGACGCCGATGGCGTGAGCCACGCCATGGCGGGGCTGCTCTCGGTCGAGACCTCCTTCGCCAAGCGGAAGATGAATCTGGGCTATCGCCGGGCCGTGCTGGCGGCTGACGGGCCGCTCGGCCCCGAAGGCGCGGCGCTGACGGGCCATGAGTTCCATTATGCCAGCGTGGTCACCCTCGGCGAGGACCCGCCCTTCGCGATGGTGACCGATCCGCATGGCTCGGCGCCCGCCCCGGCCGGCAGCCGGCGCGGGCTGGTGACGGGGTCCTTCTTCCACGCCATCGCCCGGGCCGAGGCGGGATGAGCGAGGCCCCGGTCTTCGATCAGGATTTCGCCGCGCAGTTCGACGCGCTGCTGCGCTGGCGGCGGGATGTGCGCCGCTTCCGGCCCGAGCCGCTGCCCGAGGGGCTGGTGGAGAGACTGCTGGAGCAGGCCGCTCTTTCCCCTTCCGTCGGCTTGTCGCAGCCCTGGCGCTTCGTGCGGGTGCGGGATGCCCGGCTGCGAGCCGGCGTGCAGGCGAGCTTTTCGCGCTGCAACGCCGCCGCGCTCGCCGATTACGAGGGCGAGCGGGCCCGGCTCTATGCGAGCCTCAAGCTCGAGGGGCTGAAGGAGGCGCCCGAGCAGATCGCCGTGTTCTGCGATCACGCCACCGAACGCGGGCACGGGCTCGGCCGCCGGACCATGCCGGAGATGCTGGAGTATTCGGTCGTCGCCGCGATCACCCAGCTCTGGCTCGCCGCCCGCATCGAGGGGATCGGGCTGGGCTGGGTGTCGATCCTCGACCCGGACGAGATTTCGGCGCTGCTCGGCGCGCAGCCGGGGTGGAAGCTGATCGCCTATCTGTGCCTCGGCCGGCCGCAGGCCGAGAGCGAGGTGCCCGAGCTTGCGGCCGCCGGCTGGGAAAGGCGCGGCTGATGCCGCAGCGGCGGGCGGCTCGCGCAAGCGCTTGCCGAAGGCGCGCAAAACCGCCGCAGCCTTATCAGACAAAGGGATGAGATGGCCCGGCTCAGGCCCGTTTCGGGCCCGCGCGGCGTTGACTTGTGCGTTGGCCGCGGTGCAGCATGACCGACAAGGGGAAACGAATAGCCAAGAAAGACAAGGCTCATGCAAGCTGGCGCCAGGGATGTCTGAAGATATTATTCTGTCGACGACGGGTCTGACGAAAGCATTTGCCGGCTTCACGGCAGTGAACGGGGTGGACCTCAAGGTCCGCCGAGGGTCGATCCACGCTCTGATCGGGCCGAACGGAGCCGGCAAGACGACCTGCTTCAACCTGCTGACCAAATTCCTGCCGCCGACGAAGGGCGCGATCGTCTATAACGGCCGCGACATCACCCGCGAGAAACCCGCCGAGATCGCAAGGCTCGGGCTGGTGCGCTCCTTCCAGATCTCGGCGGTGTTTCCGCAGCTTTCGGTCTTGAACAATGTCCGCATCGCCTTGCAGCGCAAGCGCGGGGACTCCTTCGATTTCTGGCGCTCCGAGCGCAGCCTGAAGAGCCTCGACGGCGAGGCCGGCGCCCTGGTCGAGGCGGTGGGCCTTTCGCCCTTCCTGCATCTGACGGCGGGCGAACTCTCCTATGGCCGCAAGCGCGCGCTGGAAATCGCGACCACGCTCGCGCTCGACCCCGAGATGATGCTGCTCGACGAGCCGATGGCCGGCATGGGCCGCGAGGATATCGACCGCACCGCCGCGCTGATCAAGCAGGTCTCGGCCAACCGCACCATCCTGATGGTGGAGCACAATCTCTCGGTCGTGGCCTCGCTGTCGGACCGCATCACGGTGCTGGCGCGCGGCCAGGTGCTGGCCGAGGGCGACTATGCCACCGTCTCGCAGGATCCGCGGGTGATCGAGGCCTATATCGGTTCGGGAGGCGGCCATGGCCATCACTGAGGCGGCCAGGGCCCCGGCCGCGGCGACCTCGGCCGCGCCGCTGCTGAAGGTGCGCGGGCTCGAGGCCTGGTATGGCGAGTCGCATGTGCTGCACGGCATCGACCTCGATGTCGCGCCCGGCGAGGTGGTGACGCTGCTCGGCCGCAACGGCGCCGGCAAGACCACGACGCTGAAGTCGATCATGGGGGTCATCGGCAAGCGCAAGGGCTCGGTGACGATGGAGGGCCAGGAGACCATCGGCCTGCCCTCGCGCACCATCGCCCGGCTCGGGATCGGCTTCGTGCCGGAGGAACGCGGCATCTATGCCTCGCTCTCGGTGGAAGAGAACCTGATGCTGCCGCCCAAGGTGCGCGAAGGCGGCCTGCCGCTGGAGCGCATCTTCAGGCTCTTCCCCAATGTGAAGGAGCGGCTGAAGAGCCAGGGCACCAAGCTCTCCGGCGGCGAGCAGCAGATGCTGGCGATCGCCCGCATCCTGCGCACCGGCGCGCATCTGCTGCTGCTCGACGAGCCGACCGAGGGGCTGGCGCCCGTCATCATCGAGCAGATCGGCCGCACCATCGCCGAGCTGAAGCAGGAGGGCTTCACCATCGTGCTGGTGGAGCAGAATTTCCGCTTCGCCCAGACGGTGGCCGACCGGCACTATGTCGTCGAGCAGGGCAAGGTGATCGACATGATCCCCAATGCCGAACTCGACGCCAATATCGACAAGCTCCACCGCTATCTCGGGGTCTGAGCGCCGCTCGCGCCCCCAATCAGAACAGCGCCGGCAAAGACCGGCATCATTCAGGGAGAACGCATCATGAAGCTCAAGACCATCCTCGCCACCGGCCTGCTCGCCGCCGTGATGGCGAGCCCCGCCGTCGCCCAGCAGATCTCGGTCAAGGCCGGCGTGCTGAACGACCGCTCCGGCCTCTATGCCGACCTTTCCGGCGAAGGCTCGGTCATCGCCGCGCGCATGGCGGTGGAGGACTTCAAGGCCGCCGAGAAGGGCATCAAGGTCGAGATCGTCTCGGCCGACCACCAGAACAAGCCGGATGTCGGCTCGACCATCGCCCGCCAGTGGTACGACCAGGACGGCGTCGATCTCATCCTCGACGTGCCGACCTCCTCGGTGGCGCTCGCCGTCAGCCAGATCACCAAGGACAAGAACAAGATCCTGATCAATTCGGGGGCCGGCGCCTCCGACCTCACCGGCAAGGCCTGCACGCCGAACACGATCCACTGGACCTACGACACCTATGCGCTGGCGCAGGGCACCGGCGGCGCGATGGTCAAGGCCGGCGGCGATACCTGGTTCTTCATGACCGCCGACTACGCCTTCGGCCAGGCGCTCGAGCGCGACGCCACCGCCGTCATCACCAAGGCCGGCGGCAAGGTGGTCGGCTCGGTGAAGACGCCGTTCCCGGGCACCGATTTCTCCTCCTTCCTGCTGCAGGCGCAGGCTTCCAAAGCCAAGGTCATCGGCCTCGCCAATGCCGGCGGCGACACGGTGAACTCGATCAAGCAGGCGGGCGAATTCGGCATCACCCAGGGCGGCCAGAAGCTCGCGGGCCTGCTGACCTTCATCAGCGACGTGCATGCGCTCGGCCTGCAGGCGGCGCAGGGCCTCGTCCTGACGGAAGCCTTCTACTGGGACAAGGACGACCAGACCCGCGCCTTCTCGCAGCGTTTCGCCAAGGCCAATGGCGGCAAGATGCCGACGATGGTGCAGGCCGGCGTCTATGCCGGGATGCTGCATTACCTGAAGGCCGTCGAAGCGGCGAAGACCAAGGACACCGCCGCCGTCGTCGCCAAGATGAAGGCGACCCCGACGGACGACCCGCTGTTCGGCAAGGGCTCGATCGAGGCCAATGGCCGCACGATTCACGACATGTATCTCTACGAGGTCAAGAAGCCGTCGGAATCGAAGGGCCCGTGGGATTACTACAAGCTGATCTCGACCATCCCCGGCAAGGACGCCTTCCAGCCCGTGGCCGAGAGCGGCTGCACCCTGCTGAAGTGACGTCGCCTACAACCGGCTGCTCCGCCATCGTCCCGGGCGCCCTCAGGGCGACCCGGGATCGACCGGAGAGCGCCGGAGCCCGACCACGGATCCCGGCGCAGCGCTTCGCTCGGCCGGGATGACGCCGCCAATCCCGCCGACATTCATCGCTAAGGTCGAGTCGAGCCCCTTATGTTCGAGCTACTCGGAGTCCCTCCCCAGGCGCTGTTCGGCCAGGTCCTTCTGGGCCTGATCAACGGCTCGTTCTACGCGATCCTCTCGCTGGGGCTGGCGGTCATCTTCGGGCTTTTGAACATCATCAACTTCACCCATGGCGCCCAGTACATGATGGGCGCTTTCGTCGCGTGGATGGCGCTGAACTATCTCGGGATGAATTATTGGGTGGCGCTGGTGCTGGCACCGATCGTCGTGGGTGCGGTCGGCATCGCGATCGAGCGGCTGCTGCTCAGTCGCATCGCCCATCTCGACCATCTCTACGGGCTGCTGCTGACCTTCGGGCTCGCCCTGATCATCCAGGGCCTGTTCCGCAACCAGTACGGCTCCTCGGGCCTGCCCTATGCCATCCCGCCGCAGCTGTCGGGCGGTCAGAATCTCGGCTTCATGTTCCTGCCGAACTACCGCGCCTGGGTGATCGTCGCCTCGCTCGTGGTGTGCCTCGGCACCTGGTTCCTGATCGAGAAGACCAAGCTCGGCGCCTATCTGAGGGCCGCGACCGAAAACCCGACGCTGACGCAGGCCTTCGGCATCAATGTGCCGATGCTGGTGACGCTGACATACGGCTTCGGCGTCGCGCTCGCCGCCTTCGCCGGCGTGCTGGCCGCGCCGATCTATTCGGTGAACCCCAATATGGGCGGCGACCTCATCATCGTCGTCTTCGCGGTGGTGGTGATCGGCGGCATGGGCTCGATCATGGGCGCGATCGTGACAGGCTTCACCCTGGGCCTCGTCGAGGGGCTGACGAAGGTGTTCTATCCGCAGGGCGCGGCCACCGTGATCTTCGTCATCATGGTGCTGGTGCTGCTGGTGAAGCCCGCCGGCCTGTTCGGCCGCCAGGCCTGACGCGAGGAGCGCAACCATGACCGACCTCGCATCCACCGAAGCGCCCGCCGCCGGCCTCGCCCTTGCAGAGACCGACGACGGCACGGCGAAGCTGCACCGCAACCTCTTCATCGCGCTCGCCGCGTTGCTCGTGGTCGCGCCCTTCGTCGCCTACCCCGTCTTCGTCATGAAGGTGCTGTGCTTCGCGCTGTTCGCGGTCGCCTTCAACCTGCTGCTCGGCTATGGCGGGCTGCTCTCCTTCGGCCACGCGGCCTATTTCGGCATGGCGAGCTATGTCAGCGCCTATACCGCCAAGCAGTGGGGGCTGACGCCGGAACTCGCCATCCTGCTCGGCACCGCGACCGCGGGCCTGCTGGGCACCGTCTTCGGCGCGCTCGCCATCCGGCGCCAGGGCATCTATTTCGCCATGATCACGCTGGCGCTGGCGCAGATGGTCTATTTCTTCTCGCTGCAGACCCCGCGCTTCACCGGCGGCGAGGACGGCATCCAGGCGGTGCCGCGCGGCAAGTTCCTCGGGCTCATCAGCCTCGCCGACGACCGGGCGCTCTACTGGCTGGTGGCGGCGATCTTCCTGTGCGGCGTGCTGGCGATCTACCGCATCATCCACTCGCCCTTCGGCCAGGTCTGCAAGGCGATCCGCGACAACGAGCCCCGCGCCGTCTCGCTGGGCTATCGCGCCAACCGCTACAAGCTGATGGTCTTCGTGCTCTCCGCCACCTTCGCGGGGCTCGCCGGCGCGACCAAGGCCATCGTCTTCCAGCTCGCGTCGCTCACCGACGTCTACTGGACCATGTCGGGCGAGGTGGTGCTGATGACGCTGGTCGGCGGGCTCGGCACCGTCTTCGGGCCGATCGTGGGCGCCGCCGTCATCGTCGCGATGCAGAACTATCTCGCCAGCCTCGGTTCCTGGGTCCTGGTCGTGCAGGGCGTGATCTTCGTCGCCTGCGTGCTGCTCTTCCGCGAAGGCATCGTCGGCGTCATCGCCAAGGCGATCCGCAAGCCGCTGTAAAGGGCGTCAGCGGATCAGCTGCGACACCGCCCTGAACTGCGGATGCTCTGCCGTCCGCAGCCATTCGAACAGCACCATCTCGGTCGTGACGACCTCGGCGCCATGGGCGGCGAGGCGCGCCAGCGCCGCCTGATGCGACTCGGGACGACGCGAGCCGACGGCGTCGCGCACGATCACGACGCGGCGCCGATGAGCGAGCAGGGTGAGCGCGGTCTGGAGCACGCAGATATGGGCCTCGCAGCCGGCCAGGACCAGCTCATGGTCGCCGGCGACAGCCTCGAGAAAGGCGGGCTCGGCGCAGGCGTCGAAGCTCGTCTTGGCCAAGGTCGCGGCCCGCGCCGCGAGGCGGGCCTCGTCCAGATCCGGAAGGGTCGGCCCCAGCTTGGTGGGGCTCTGCTCGGTCACCAGCGCCGGCACGCCCAGCAGGGCCGCCGCATGCAGAAGCTGCCCGGCCCGCGCTAGCACATCGGCGCCGCCGGCGATCGCCGGCATCAGCCTTTCCTGCAGATCGATGACCAGAAGCTGCGTGTTCTCGGCCCGCATCAGCGGCATCGCAATTCCTCCCCCTCGTGCGGTTGCGCCCGCATCTGCCCCCGGCTCGCCACCGGGTCGGCCCATCAGCTTCGGGCCCGCCTGCCGCCGCCGCAAGCCGGCTGACGGGTTTGTGCGCTCCGGTACGGACCGAATCGCGCCTGCCCCGTTGTGACCGCAGGCCGGCCCCGCCGTCACGTCTCTGGCGCATGGCGACCGGTATCGTTACTGGTGCAACCTTCTCCCGACGCATTGGGACCGTCATCTCCATGGACCAGCGGGTCGAACATCCGGCGCCTGCCGCGCCTTTGACGCATGCCGATATCCGTTCGATCCTGATCGGGGTGATGACGGCGATGTTCCTGGCGGCGCTCGACCAGACCATCGTCGCCACCGCCATGCCGACGATCGGCCGCGAACTGCGCGACGTAACGCATCTGCCCTGGATCGTGACGGCCTATCTGCTGGCCTCCACGGCGGTGACGCCGCTCTACGGCAAGCTGGCGGATATCCATGGCCGCCGGGTGGTGATGCTGTCGGGCGTCGCGGTCTTCATCGTCGGCTCGGTCGCCTGCGCGCTGGCGCCCAATCTCGGCGTGCTCATCGTCGCCCGCTTCGTGCAGGGCATGGGCGGCGGCGGGCTGATCGCGCTCGCCCAGACCATCGTCGCCGATATGGTGCCGCCCAAGGAGCGGGGAAAGTATCAGGTCTATTTCGCCAGCGTCTTCATGTCGTCCTCGCTGCTGGGGCCGGTGCTCGGCGGGGTGATGGCGGAGAAGCTGCACTGGTCGGCGATCTTCTGGATCAACCTGCCGCTCGGGCTCTTCGCCTTCTGGATGGCGAACGGCGCGCTGAAGCGCCTGCCGCGCCACGAGCGACCGCACAAGCTCGACGTGCTGGGCGCCGTGCTGATGACCACCGGCACCATGTCGCTGCTGCTCGCCTTGTCCTGGGGCGGCACGGCCTATCCCTGGCGCTCCTGGCCGATCGCCGGGCTGCTGTGCGGCACGGTTCTGCTATGGAGCCTGTTCGCCCTCAGGCTGCGGCTGGCGGCCGAGCCGTTGATCCCGCTCGACATTCTCGGCAATCCCGTGGTGCGGATGGGCACGGTCGCGGCCGGCTTCGGCATGGGCACCTTCATCGGCCTCACCATCTATCTGCCGCTCTATTTCGAGACGGTGATGGGGCTCAGCGCCAGCACCTCCGGCCTCGGCCTGCTGCCGCTGACCTGCGGCACCGTGCTCGGCGCGACGAGCTCGGGCCGGGCGCTGACGCGGCTGAAGCATTACAAGCGCGTGCCGATGGTGGGACTCTTCGTGGCGATGTGCGGCGCGGCCGTGCTCTCGGCCTTTTCGGGGCGGATTCCGCTGGTGCCCTTCTGCCTGCTGCTCGCCGTGGTCAGCATGGGGCTGGGCACGGTGCTGCCCGTCGCGACCGTCGCGATCCAGAACGCGGTGCAGGCCCACCAGCTCGGCACCGCGACGGCGGTGGCCAATTTCTTTCGCCAGATCGGTGGCGCGCTGATCGTCGCGGCCTTCGGTGCGATCGTGCTCGGCGGGGTCGGGGGCGGCGGCGAGGCGACGCTCTCGCCCGAGGCGCTGAGGCTCGGCACGGTCGACCGGGCGACGATGGTGATGCTGTTCCAGCATGTCTTCGCCGCCGCCGCGCTCGGCTTCGGGCTGGCGCTCCTCTTCCTGTCGCGCATGCAGGAACTGCCCCTGCGCGGGCGGGCCGTGGAGGCCGCGCACGCCGTGGCGGATTGACGCAAGGGGAACGGCGCGGCCGAGTGCGGCGTTGCCTTGGGTCTGTCACATCGCTTTGACAGGCTCGATCTTGCCTAAAGCAGGAGGGCTCCATGTCCGATCTCGTCGTCATCGTCTATCCGACCGAAGCGCGCGCCGAGGAGATGCGCCAGACAATCATCGGTCTGCAGAAGGAATATCTGATCGAGATCGGCGACGCCGCCATCGCCGTCATGCATGAGGGCGGCAAGGTGAAGCTGAACCAGTTGCTCAACACCACGGCGCTGGGCGCAGTTTCGGGCTCGTTCTGGGGCCTGCTGATCGGCGCGATCTTCCTAATGCCGGTGTTCGGCGCGGCGCTGGGCGCGGCCTCCGGCGCGCTCGGCGGGGCGCTGACCGATTACGGCGTCAATGACGACTTCATGAAGGAACTGTCCGGCAGCCTGCAGCCGGGCAATGCCGCGCTGTTCGTGCTCGTCAACAAGATGACTGGCGACAAGGTGCTGGAAGCGCTGCGCGGCACGGGCGGCACCGTGCTAAAGACCTCGCTCGACCGCACGCAGGAGCAGAAGCTGCGCGACGCACTCGCCGACGCGCATGGCACCCTGCCGGCCGCGACGGAGGCAGCCCCCGAAGGCGAGCCGCCGGCGCCCTATCCGCAGGGTTCGGGTTCGCCCTCGCCGGTGGGCTGAGGCACCTCGACCTGCCCCGTCTCCCCTCGGGGGTGAGGGCCGCGCGACGATCATCGCCTCAGCCGCTCGATCCCTCATCCGTCTCGGCTTCGCCGAGCCACCTTCTCCCCCGAGAGGCGAAGGGAACGTTCTCAATCGCGCAGCAGCTCGTTGATGCCGGTCTTCGAACGGGTCTGGGCGTCGACCGTCTTGACGATGACGGCGCAGGACAGCGAGGGGCCGGGCGTGCCGTCCGGGAAGGGCTTGCCCGGCAGCGAGCCGGGGACCACCACCGAATAGGGCGGCACCTTGCCGATATGGATCTGCCCGGTGGCGCGGTCGACGATCTTGGTCGAGGCCGAAATGAACACGCCCATCGAGAGCACCGAGCCCTCGCCGACGATCACGCCCTCGACCACCTCGGAGCGGGCGCCGATGAAGCAATTATCCTCGATGATGGTCGGGTTGGCCTGAAGCGGCTCGAGCACGCCGCCGATGCCGACGCCGCCGGAAAGATGCACATTCTTGCCGATCTGGGCGCAGGAGCCGACCGTCGCCCAGGTATCGACCATGGTGCCGGAATCGACATAGGCGCCGATATTGACGAAGGACGGCATCAGGACGACGCCGGAGGCGATGAAGGAACCCTTGCGCGCGGCCGCCGGCGGCACGACGCGGAAGCCCGCGGCGCGGAAGCGGTTCTCGCCCCAGCCCTCGAACTTCGAGGGCACCTTGTCCCAGAACACGCCCTCGCCGGGGCCGTTGGCCATGATGACGTTATCGGTGAGGCGGAAGGAGAGCAGCACGGCCTTCTTCAGCCACTGATGCACGACCCAGTCGGCACCCTGCTTTTCGGCGACGCGGGCGGTGCCGGCGTCGAGCATCTCGATGGCCTGCTCCACCGCCTCGCGCACCGCGCCCTTGGTGTGGATGCCGATCTCGGCCCGGTTCTCCCAGGCGACGTCGATGGTCTGGCTGAGATCGGCGTGGGACATCGGGCGGCTCCGGTGGGCTTTGTCGGAAAAACGGGGGAGCGATGGCGGAAGCGCCGGCTGGCGTCAAGCGCGGCGGCGTGAGAGGCCCCTCGCGTCAGGCGCGGCGTCGGAGGAGATAGGTGTCCATGATCCAGCCATGGCGCTCGCGGGCGGCGGCGCGCTCGGCGACGATCTCCTGCGACACCTCGGCGAGCGGCCCGGCGATCAGCAGCTCGTCGGCCGTGCCGAGATAGGCGCCCCACCAGATGTCGAGCCCTTCAGGATCGAGCCGGGCGAAGGCCTGTTCGCCGTCCAGCATCGCCACCACGCTGTCCTGATCGGCCGGAAAGCCGGCGGCGAGACGCCGGCCGGTGGTGATGAGGATCGGCCCGCCGATGGTGTTGAGCGCGATGCGATGGCGTGCCGCCAGCACCTGAACGCTGCTGATGCCGGGATAGACCTGCCAGTCCAGCGGCAGGCCGGTGGCGGCGACTCGCTCCATGATGCGCAGGGTGCTGTCATAGAGCGCCGGATCGCCCCAGACGAGCAGGGCGCCGGTCTGCCCCTCTGCGAGCTCGGCCTCGAACAGCGCGCGATAGCTGCCTGCGATTCGCGCATGCCAGCCGTCGATCACGCCGCGATAATCCTCGCTGGCCGGAGCGCGGGCGGGAATCGGCACCGGCACGCTGCGATAGCTCCGCAAGCGGATGAAGCGGGCGCAGATCTCCTCGCGCAGGTGGCGCAACGCGGCCTTCTCGGTGCCCTTGTCGGGAATGAAGAGGACATCGGCCCGGTTCAGCGCCGCGATCGCCTCGAGCGTCAGATGCTCGGGATTGCCGGAGCCGATGCCGATGATCAGGATGTTTCGCAGAGCCGTGGCCATCGCGGCGGCATATCACGGCGCTGCGGCGGAAGGCGACCGCCTTCAGATCGCCCGGCGCTGCCCGCCAACCTGAGCGGGGCGATGGTTCTGCGGCCGGCGCGGGCCGACCGGCTCGGGCACCGCGACCGAGAGCAGATCCACCAACCTCTGCATGCGCGGCGGCAGCGTCTCGCCGGCGCTCAGATCAGCCGGCGTGCCGACCAGCGCCAGTGCCTGGCGAACCTCGCCGCTGCTGGCCTGCGTGCGGACCACTTCGCGCAGGATCATCTCGTCGACCCGGCCGATAGCCGCTGCGACCTCGGCCTCTGTGACCTGACCCATCCGGTCTCTCCCTCGTGGATTCGTCTCAAGGCGAGGGAGAGATAGAGTCGGCGCACCGATCGCGCAAGCTCTTGTTTTTATTATATAAATAGAACGATTCGAAAATGACCGTCCCTTGTCGCCGATGCCCGTGACGAGATCATGACGCGGGCCGGGCAGCGTCCGGCGCGGACGCTTGCGGTCAGCCCGCCGCGATCGCCTCGATCGCCGCCATGCCGCCGAGCTGCGGGGCGAAGCTCGCCCAGACCTTGCGCGCCCCCTCCTGCCAGGCCGGGCGATCCTGCGCCGCGACCATGGTACCTCCCGCCCGGGCGGCCTGCGCCATCGAGGCCGCCTCGTCGGCGAGGATCGCCTCATCGAACCAGGCGACGCCCTCGGTCGCGGCGGCCTGAAAGGCGGCGCGGTCGGCCTCCGACAGGGTTTTCCAGAAGGGCGCGGCGACCATCAGCACGCCGCTCGCCCAGATATGGCCGGTCTCGATCAGGCAGGGCACGACTTCGTAGAGCTTGAAGCCGGCATAGGCGGATTTGGTCAGGTCCATGCAATCGACCACGCCGGTCTGCAGGGCGTTGTAGGTCTCGGGGATGGGCAGCGGCGTCGGATAGGCGCCGAAGCTCGACCAGAGCGCGGTGTGCAGCGGGCTCTGAATCACGCGGATGCGCTTTCCCTTGACGGCTGCGGGGGTGGTCAGCGGCTCCTTCGCCAGCAGATGGCGGGCGCCGTAATTGATGAAGCCCAGCACCTGAAAGCCCTGGGCGGCATAACTGGCGGAGAGATCCGCCCCGAGCGGGCCGGCGAGCATCCGGCGCAGATGATCGCGATCGGAAAACAGGAAGGGCAGATCGAGCACCTGGCCCTGCGGCACCCAGGCGGAGAGGGCCGAGATGGTCGAGAGCGCGGCCTGGACCGAGCCGAGGCGGAGGCCTTCCGCGACCTCCTTCTCGCCACCCAGCGCGGCGTTGGGCACGATGCGCAGGTCGAAGCGGCCCGGCGCGGTGCGCGCCAGCGTCTCGGCGATGCGCCTCCAGATTTTCGTCTCCGGCTTGTCCTCGCCCAGCAGCGAGGCGACGGTCACCGGCCGGCCGGCGGCATGGCCCGCCCCGGCACGCAGCAAAGCGGGCACGGCGAGCAGGCTGGCGGCGAAATGGCGGCGTGTCGGCAGCATGACGAGTTCTCCCAAAGGCCAGATCGCCCAATCGCGCCGCTGCCGCAAGCCCGCCCTGCGGATGTCCGACGCTGCACGATGCGCCGCAGCGGGGGTTCAGGCCTGGCGCGGCATGCTCTATCGAGGGAAGGACGAGAGGAAACCCTGCCGATGAGCGACACCCACGAGATTGCCTCCGCGCGCCTCAGCGCGACCATCCGCGCACAGGGGGGCGAGCTGATCGGCCTGTCCAATGCGGACGGGCCGGCGCTCTGGCATGGCGGGCCGGAATGGCCGCGCCACGCGCCGGTGCTGTTCCCGATCGTCGGACGGCTGACCGACGACACGCTGATCCATGAAGGCCGGAGCTACCGGCTGACGCAGCACGGCTTCGCCCGCGACAGCCTGTTCGCCTGGGTCGAACGTACGGAAAGCCGGGCCGTGCTGGAACTGCGCGAGAGCGAGACGACGCTTGCGCTGTTTCCTTTCCGCTTCCTGCTGCGGATGACCTATGCGGTCGAAGACGCGACATTGAGCGTGATCACGCGGGTGGAGAATCCGGGCGATGAGCCGCTGACCTGCGGCGTCGGCGCGCATCCGGCGTTTCGCTGGCCGCTGGCGGAGGGCGCGGCGAAGGAGGGCCATGCGTTGCTGTTCCCGCGGCCGGAACCCGGCCCCGGCCGAGCCGTCGAATCGGGGCTGCTGGGGGCGAAGATCCCTCTCCCCTTCGATGGCGAGGAGCTGACGCTGGCCGAAAGCCTGTTCGCCAACGACGCCATCGTCATTCCGGACGCGGCCAACAGCGCGGTGCGCTTCAGCGCCCGCGACGGGAGCGGCCGCGAGATCCGCGCCATGACCGTCGCCTGGGAGGGCTACAAGGATCTCGGCATCTGGTCGAAGCCGACGGGCGCGCCGTTCCTGTGCATCGAGCCCTGGTACGGCATGGCGAGCGAGGCGGGCTGGCAGGGCGAGTTCCGCGACAAGCCCTGGCTGATGACGCTGGCGCCGGGCGAAGGCCGCGATCTGGTCTGGCGCGTCACGCTGGATTTCGTGCTGGGCGTCGCAGCGGGCTGAACTCAGACGCGCTCCAGCCGCAGGATGCGGGCGCGGTGCCCGCCGAGGCGCAGGGTCTCGCCTTCGAGCCAGAAGCAGGGGCGATAAAGCCAGGGGCCATGCTGAAGCCGCGCCAGGGCACGGCCGTTCGGCAGGGGCGTCAGCGTGGTGAGGGAACCACCGGCGGGCCAGGGCATCAGCGCGGTGCCGTCCGCACCGATTTCGATCTCGGTGCCGAAATCGGCATCGCGCCAGCGGCCGACGAGGCGCGGATCGAGCTGCGTGCCGGCAGCGACGCGCCGCAGCCGGCGCGGCTGGCCGCCGATCGTGCCGGCCAGCGTATCGGCATCCTCCTGCCGCAGGCGGATATCGAGATAGGCCGGGAAGCTGCGCAGCCCGCCCGCGCCATCGTCGAACAGCCGCTCATAGCCGCCCATGAACCCGAGCGAATCGGCGCCGAGTTCGGCCCAGAACGGCCCTTCCTCGCTGGCGAACAGGCCGGGAGTCAGCGTCGCGGGCTCCGGCAGCGCCTCGCCGGCCAGCCGCGCCATCACCGTCATGGCATGCCAGAGCGCCTCCTCCTCGCGATTGGTCAGCACGACGACCCCGACGCCGAGCGCGGGCGCCATCAGCATGTGGTTGCGATAGCCCGGCAGCGAGCCGCCATGGCCGACGAGATCGACCCCGCCGAGGCGATTGCAGACGAGCCCCAGCCGATAGACGCTCTCGGCGCCATCGGCAAAATGACGGGGCGCGGTCAGCCGCTCCAGCATGCCGGCGAGGGCCCCGCGCCCGGCGAGCAGGGCGCCGGCCCAATTGGCGAGATCCTCGGCCGAGCCGGCAATGCCGCCCGAGGCCGAGAAATGCAGGCCGTAATGGCCGCGCTTCCAGCTTTCGCCCTCGCGCCAATAGCCGGTGGCGAGGCCGGGCAGGATCTCGGCCCCGTCATAGGGCAGGCGGAAGCCGGCGCCGACCGCCGCGCCGAGTTCGGCAACGATGTCGGCATAAGAGCGGCCCGTCTCCTGCTCCAGCACGCGCTGGGCGAGCCGCCAGCCGGTGTTGGAATAGGCCATCTCGGTGCCGGTTTCGGCGCTGAGACGGGGCAAGCGGCAGGCGAGCGCGAAGATCTCCTCCGCACTCAGCGTCGCGGTGAAGGGCACGCCCTGCTGCCAGAGCGCCTCCATCATGTCCGGCAGGCCGCCGGTCATGTCGAGCGCGCGGCCGAGTTCGACCCCGGCGAGCGGCGACGGCAGCTCTTTCAGCCAGTGGCCGAGAGGCCGGTCGAGCGGGATGCCCGCCCGCAGCAGCGCGATGGCCAGCACATGCTTGCTGATCGAGGCGTAGCGGTTCGGTGTCGCCGGGGTGAAGGGCAGGCCGTGCTCGATGCTGGCATGACCGGCGGAAAAGGCCTCGCGGATGCCGTCGCGGTCGAAGAGCACGATCGCCCCGCCGGGCTCCCCGGCCCCTTGCCAGAGATCCACGATCCCGGCGGCTCGCGCCGCGGCTTGCGTCCAGTCGATGGTCATGGCGCCCAGCTTCGCCCAAGCGCTGGGGCATGCAACCCTCGCCGAAGCCGGGGGGCCATGCGGCGGGGCAAGATCAGCCCAGCTCGGCCTCGATCTCGGCGTTGAAGGCGTCGGCCAGCATGGCGCGGCAGGCCTCGGCCTGCTCGCGGGCGGTATCGAGCGCGATGTGAGGCATGATCTCGGCGAGATCGCGCAGGGCGAAATCGACCGCCGACATCAGGCCGAGCACGGGCTGCTCGGAAGCCACCGGCATTGACGGGCGGCGGAACGCGATGACCTGACCCATAGGCATACTCACACTCGGGAAGCGAATCGGCCTTCACTGTGCGGCGGCAGGCTTCAGAAAGTGGTTAACGGCGGCGGGGGAGAACCCTCTCGGCCTCAGCCATAGCCGTGCAGGCTGGCGCCATGGCGCTTGAGCCAGGCCTCCGCCTCCTCGGTGCGCGCGCAGAGCTGGTGCGTCAGCGCCCAGAAGCGGTGGGAGTGGTTCATCTCCTTGAGATGGGCGACCTCATGGGCGGCGAGGTAGTCCAGCACCAGCGGCGGGGCGAGAATCAGCCGCCAGGAAAAGCTGAGATGGCCCTGCGAGGAGCAGGAGCCCCAGCGGCTCGTCGTGTCGCGCAGGGTGATCTTGCGGGCCGGAACGCCGAGCCGGGCGGTGTGGCGGCCCACGGCCTGCTCCAGATCCTCCAGAGCGAGGCGTCGCAGAAAATCCCTGATGCGGCGGGGCACATGCGCGCCCTCGCCCGCCACGGCGATGATCGGCGCGCCGTCCCGGTCCTGCGTGGCCTGCGTCAGCCCGCGCGCCTTCGACCAGTGGACGATGCGGTGGGGCACCCCGCGCAGGGGCACCAGCTGTCCGGGCTCGAAGGGCACGGCGGCGGGGCGCCTCGCCATGCGCGCCGCGATCCAGCCGCCGTGACTGTCGGCGAAGGCGCGGCCGGCCGCGAAGTCGACCCGTTGAGGCAAGGTAAGCGTGATCTCCCCCGTCGCCTGAGAGACGCGCAGGGTCATACGCCGCGCATTGGCGCGGCGCTTCACCGAGACCGGGAAACGCTGGCCGGCGTGAAGGACCTCGATCGTGTCGGGGTCCGGCTGGCGCTTGAACAGGGAAAGGCGCATGCGGGCGAACAGTGCGGGATTCGGACGTCCCGCGAAAGTGGCGCCTCAGGCGGTGCGCTTCAAGCGGTCGCCCTCAGGCGACCACCTTCAGCCCCTTGCGCTGCTCGGCCGCGCTGTCCACGCGGCGGTTCTTGGCCGCCTCCATATCGAGGCTGACCATGAAGTCGGAGATGCGCGGCTGGATCTCGGAGCGGAAGCGCGAGCCGTTGAAGACGCCGTAATGGCCCACCTTCGGCTGGAGATAATGCACCCGCTTCTCGTCCGGAATATTGACGCACAGATCATGCGCGGCCTTGGTCTGGCCGACGCCGGAAATGTCGTCGTTCTCGCCTTCCACCGTCATCAGCGCGACGCGGCGGATGGCGGTGAGATCGACCGGCTTGTCGCGGTGCATCATCTCGCCCTTGGGCAGCGAATGCTTCACGAACACGGTGTCGACCGTCTGGAGATAGAACTCTGCGGTGAGATCCATCACAGCGAGATATTCGTCGTAGAAGTCGCGATGCTTCTCGGCCGAATCGCCGTCCCCCGTCACCAGATGCTTGAACATGTCGTAATGGGCGGTCAGGTGGCGGTCGATGTTCATCGCCATGAAGCCCGAAAGCTGCATGAAGCCGGGATAGACCTGCCGGAAGGCGCCCATATTCGGCAGGGGCACCACGGTGATGCAGTTGCGGCGGAACCAGTCGATGCCGCGCTCCATCGCGAGCTGGTTCACCGCCGTCGGCGAGCGGCGGGTGTCGATCGGCCCGCCCATCAGCGTCATCGAGCGCGGCGCGGCTGGGTCGCCCTCCGCCTCCATGCGCGCGATCGCGGCGATCACCGGCACGGAAGGCTGGCACACGGCCATGACATGGGTCTCAGGGCCCAGCGTCCGCAGCATGTCGATGACGTAGTCGATATAATCGTCCAGATCGAAGCGGCCCTCGCTCAGCGGCACCAGCCGCGCGTCGATCCAGTCGGTGATGTAGACGTCGTGGCCGGGCAGGAAAGCTTCCACTGTGCCGCGCAGCAGCGTGCTGTAGTGGCCCGACATCGGCGCGACGAGCAGGATCTTCGGCTGCGGCTTGCGCCGCTCGCCGATCTTGCGGTCGAAATAGACCAGCTTGCAGAAGGGGCGCTCCCACACCACCCGCTCTTCCACCGCGACCTTGACGCCGTTGACGGTGGTCTCGTTCAGGCCGAAGGCGGGCTTGCCGTAACGGCGCGTCATGCGCTCGAACAATTCGCAGGATGCCGCGACGCTGCGTCCCAGCGGCGTGTAGGTCAGCGGGTTGGCGGGGTTCTTGAACGCGAGCATCATGGCATCGGAGAGGCCCCGCATGGGGCTCACCATCATGTGCACGGCTTCATAGGCATGGTAGGCGAAGGACATGATGGCCCCTTCATGCACGATGGCGTTGCTGCGGCGCAGGCGCATTTGCCGCACCGCAAAAAACCAATCTACGTTGATTTTGTTCTCATTCAACCCGTCCAAAGACTAAGATTTCCCTCCATGCGAAGCAGACGCACGCCAGCCGCGCGAATCGCCGACCCGAAATGCCCCTTGCGGACGGGGGAGCGGCGGCGATGACGGGGGCGGACGCGGCCGAGGCGGTGTTCTCGCGCTCGAACCGGCATCTGCGGCTCGACACGCTGGTGCGGCTGCGCTGGCTGGCGGTGGCGGGCCAGAGCGCGGCGGTCGCGGGCGTGCATTTCGGCGCCGGCTTCGCTTTGCCCTTCGGCTGGTGCTTCGCGGTGATCGCGGTCTCGGCCTGGCTGAACATCGCCCTGCGCATCCGCTTTCCGCTCAGCCACCGGCTGAAGGACGGACCGGCGACCGCGCTGCTGGCCTTCGACATCGTGCAGCTGGCCGCGCTGCTCTACATGACGGGCGGCCTGCAAAACCCGTTCGCGATCCTCTTCCTCGCGCCGGTGCTGATCTCGGCGACGGCGCTGCCACCGCCGCGCACGCTGCTGCTGGGTGCGCTGGCGGCCGCCCTTGCGACGCTGCTGAGCCTCTTCCACATGCCGCTGCCCTGGTCGGGACCCGAGAGGCCGGTGCTGCCGGCCGCCTACCAGTTCGGCAACTGGGCGGCGCTGGTGCTCGGCCTCGCCTTCACCGGCATCTATGCCTGGCGCGTCGCCAAGGAGGCGCGCGATCTGTCGGACGCGCTGGCGGCGACCGAGCTGGTGCTGGCCCGCGAGCAGCATCTCTCCCAACTCGACGGGCTGGCCGCCGCCGCGGCCCACGAGCTCGGCACCCCGCTGGGCACGATCGCCCTGGTGGCGCGGGAACTGACGCGGCTCGCCCCGCCGGAGGGGGAGATGGCGGAGGACATCGCGCTGCTGCGTGAGCAGGTGGAGCGATGCCGGGGCATTCTCGGCAAGCTCTCCAGCCTGCAGGACGAGGATGCCGGGCCGCTCGACCAGCTGACGCTGCGCCTGCTGATCGAGGAGGCCGCCGGCCCGCAGCGCCCCTTCGGCGTGCCCTTCGAGATCACGATGACCGGCGAAAAGCCGGAGCCGGTCTGCCGGCGCAATCCGGGCATGATCTACGGGCTCGGCAACATCGTCGACAACGCCGTCGATTTCGCCCGCAGCAAAGTCTCGATCGCGGCGGAATGGACGCCGACCCTGGTGCTCCTCACCATCGCCGATGACGGGCCGGGC
>NZ_JBMDWH010000086.1:0-21106 GCF_048595345.1 Allobosea sp. | reverse complement strand
GACTTCACATCGGTCGGCGCGAGCCGCTCCAGCATGTCGAGCTCGCCCGAGCGCAGATTGGCCAGCCTCACGGTCGTGTCGGGGATCGAGCGGTAGATCACCCGCTCGAAGCCGTATTTGTCGGCCTCCCAATGCTCCTTGAACTTCTCCAGCACGATGCGGTCGTTCTGCACGCGCTCGACGAATTTATAGGGGCCGGAGCAGACGGGCTTGGCGCCGACATCGCCGGAAAGCGTCTTCGGCGAGAGCATCATGCCGGCCCGGTCGGTGAGCTGCGAGATCAGCGTCGCATCGGGCCGCTTGAGCTTCAGCACGAGCGTTGAGGCATCCGGCGCCTCGACGCTGTCGACTGAGGCCAGTTCCGATTTGCGCAGCGAGTCGGGCAAGGTGCGGGCGCGGTCGAGATTGGCCTTGGCGGCCTCGGCGTTGAAGGGCTCGCCGTCATGGAATTTGGCGTCGCCGCGCAGCTTCATCGTCAGCGTCATCCCATCGGCCGAGAAGCTCCACTCGGTGGCGAGGCGCGGCACCGGCTTCAGCTCGGGCGTGATGTCGAGCAGCTTGTCGCAGAGCCCCATGAAGACGATGCGCCCGACGAAGGTGCGCGCCTTGTGCGGGTCCAGCATGTCGGGGTCTTCCTGCAGCCCGATGCGCAGGGTGGACGGCGTTTGCGCGTGCGCGGCGCCGAGAGGCAGCGTCGCCAAGGCGAGCGCGGCGGCGGAAACCCAGATCCGAACCTGCTTCATGCGTGTCCCTCCGACGGTTGTCGCGGCGACGGGCCCTGGTGCGGCCAGGGACCATCGGCGCCTGAAATCGTTCCTGTCGGGACGAACTTGCCCGAGTTTGTTCGCGCGGTCGACAGGGCGGCCCGTCAAAATCACGCCGCGACTGCCTGCGCTTTGGGCAGAAGCATCGGCGGCGCGCCCTCGTGATCGAAACAGTCGCATCGCGCAGCCGGCCTCGCTACAACCGGATCCAAGACCGGGCGCCAAGCCCGGCGCCGAACGGAGAGGAAGGGTCTTCACCATGCTTCTGGGCGTGATCGCCGACGACATGACGGGCGCGACCGATGTCGCGCTGATGCTGAACCGCGCCGGCATGCGCACCGTGCAGCTCATCGGCGTGCCGCAGCCGGGCGCGGCGATGCCGGCGGCCGATGCCGTCGTCGTGGCGCTGAAGTCGCGCACCACGCCGGTCGCCGAGGCCCTCGCGGATTCGCTGACGGCCTGCGACGCGCTGCTGGCAGCCGGCGCCCGGCAGATCCTGTTCAAATACTGCTCGACCTTCGATTCGACGCCCGCCGGCAATATCGGCCCGGTGGCGGATGCGCTGATGGAGCGCCTCGGCACCGATTTCGCCATCGTCTGCCCGGCTTTTCCGGCCAATGGTCGCTCGATCTACCAGGGCTATCTCTTCGTCGGCGCCGTGCCGCTGCATGAGAGCTCGATGAAGGATCACCCTCTGACGCCCATGCGCGATTCCAGTCTCGTCCGGCTGATGGGCGCCCAGGCGAAGGGCGAGGTGGGGCTGGTGGACTACGCGACGGTGCTCGCCGGCAGCGAGGCCGTCAGGGCGCGCTTCGCCGCGCTGCGGGGGCAGGGCGCCCGCTATGCCGTGACCGACGCGCTGACCAATGACGACCTGATGACCCTCGGCCGCGCGGTGGCCGACCACAAGCTGCTGACCGGCGGCTCCGGCATCGCCATGGGCCTGCCGCAGAATTTCCGGCAGGCCGGGCTGCTGCCGGAGCGCGAGGCTCCTGCGCGTCTGGCGGCTCCCGCCGGGCGGGCCGGCATCCTGTCCGGCAGCTGCTCGGCCGCGACGCGCGGCCAGATCAGGGCCGCGCTCGAGACCGGCTACCCCGCGCTCAAGATCGACCCCCTCGCGCTCGCGGAAGGCCGGCAGACAGCCGCCGCGCTCGCCGATTGGGCGCTGTCGCAGCCGGCAGACGGACCGTTCCTGCTCTATTCGAGCGACGATCCCGCCGAGGTGGCTGCGGTTCAGGACAGGCTCGGACGCGAGCGGGCCGGCAGCCTCGTCGAGGAAGCCTTCGCCGAGATCGCGCGCCGGCTGGTGCAGGGCGGCGTCACGCGGCTCCTCGTCGCCGGCGGCGAAACCTCGGGTGCGGTCGCTCTCGGCCTGGGGCTGCGCAGTCTCGAAATCGGCCCCGAGATCGACCCCGGCGTCCCCTGGACGCGCGTCGCGGCCGGGCCTGACATGGTGGTGGCGCTGAAATCGGGCAATTTCGGCGCGCCCGACTTCTTCGTGAAGGCCTGGGGCCTGCTGAGTTGATTCAGCGGGCGGTGATCTCCACCGTCTCGCCATCGGCCGGAATCCTCAGGCGGTGCGCGTCGATGCCGCCCGCCTCGGCCGCCGCCCGCAGATCTTTGCGGCTCGTCATGCAATGGTCGAGCGCTTCCAGATGCGTGGCGATCAGGACGGCCTCGGGGCAGGCCCGCGCGAGTGCGATGGTCTGCTCCGCATCCATGATGATCAGCGTCTCGTCCCAGAGCGCCCCGCCCGAATGAGTGACGATCACATCGGGCCGGGTGACCGCGACCGCATCGAGCAGGGGCGGATACACCACGCTGTCGCCGCACCAGTAGAGCGTCGGCTCCCCCGGCGCCTGGAAACTCAGCCCCATCACCGGCCCCATAGTCTCGGCCACCGCGCCCGTCCCATGTTGCGCCGGATGCCGCGTCAGCAGGATCGGGCCGAGCGTCAGATCGCGGTCGAGCGGCGTGACGTCGGTGAAGCCGGCGGACACGATCGTCTCTGCCTGCCCGGGCTGGCAGATGAGCGGCAGCTGCTTGGGCACCGCCTGTTTCGCCTCATCGTCGAAATGATCGGCATGGAGATGCGAGACGATGACCGTCTCGACACCATCCAGGATCGCCTCGATGGGCTGCGGCAGCGGCACCATCGGGTTTTGGGCGCGGCCGGTAAAGGAACGCCGGCTGCCCATGCTGCCGAAATCCGGATCGATCAGAAAGACCCTGCCCCCATAGACGAGCTTGAGCGTCGCGTTGCGCAAGAGGGTCAGTTTCATGGCGGTGCCGCTCCGGAATCGGGAGGGGATTGTTTCCGCCGCGCGGGGGCTTGGCCAGTTCCGATGTGTGAAGCAGACCGCACGCCCGCGTGATGCGAGGGCTCAGCCTCCGGCACCGATCAGGCGAAGTAGGCCAGCTTGCGTTCCGCCGGAAGAGCGTCGATGTCGCGCAGCGCCAGTTCCGAGCGGGCGGTCGCCAGCCCGAGCGGCACAGATGCGCTTGCCGGCGCCTCCCTGGCTCCCTGATCGTCGATTTCGGCGAAGACCAGGTCGTCTTCGAGCAGTTCGATGGTCGCCACACGCATCTCGCCCTGGGGCTCGACCGACAGGACATCGTCCATCGGCTCGGGAGCCGCGTCGCCCGGCTGCGGCTGCGGCGGCATCTCGGGCTCGGGTGCGGAGGCCATCGGCACCGCGCCGGCGGTGGGAGGGGCCGGCTGGCGCACGTCTTCGATGTCGAAGAAGGTGGTCTTGGGGGTGAAGGCGGTCTCGCCGAAGGCGCGCAGGCTGGAATCCAGCATCGCGATGGTGTCGGCGATCTTGTCCATGCGCTGAGACATCGCGTCGATCGTCTCCACGGCGGCCGAGATGTCCGTCGTGCGCCGGTCCAGCTTGTCGCAGAGGGCTTCGTCGGCCCCGCTTTCGCGCAGGGTCCAGGCGGTTTCCTGGATGGTTTCGGCCGCGGCCAGGATGATGCCGCCGGCGACCTCGATCCGGGTCGAGAGCCCGCAGGAGCGCTCCTCCATCCGGCCGCTGATGCGCTCAAGATCGGCCCGCAGATCGTGGATGAGCGCCGCCGCCTCGATCAGGTTCGATTCTTGCGTGGTTTCCGCCACGCCCAGGCCGACCACACGCTCGATCCGGTGGATCGCCGTCAGCAATTGCTGCGTATCGGCCTGGCGGTTGCGCCGGGCGTATTCGGCCATGAACCAGCGGCCGCGGGCGGTCTCCATCACCGCCGCTTCGATCGCCTCGTAATCGGCCTGACTGAGCGGGGTCAGGGAACGGGCATCGCTCATGTCCGTCTAGCCTTCCAGCCCGGCCGAATCATTGGCCGGATACGATGAGAGGATGACGAAGCTGCAGACTGATCGTTAAGGAATTGCTGCCGTTGCGGCAGCGTGTGGTGACGAAAATCGCGCCGATATGGCGCATTCGCAACGCTCCCGGTCTAACGCTCGGGGCAGGCGG
This sequence comes from Allobosea sp., assembly GCF_048595345.1. Taxonomy (GTDB): domain Bacteria; phylum Pseudomonadota; class Alphaproteobacteria; order Rhizobiales; family Beijerinckiaceae; genus Allobosea. The sequence goes on along the minus strand of NZ_JBMDWH010000086.1, from coordinate 16,869 downwards.
CCGCGCGCTTGCCAAGCGTCACCGGCGCCGCGATACAGGAGCAGGGGTGGATCGCGACGCAACGACTCCGCGCAGGCCGCTGGGCTTCGCGGAGGATCGAAGGATGAACACGGGCACATGCCGAGCGTTGACGTCGCCGAACCACAGGCGATCTTCCGCGACGATCAGGGAATGCTGGCGGTGGCGCTGGCCGGCTCGTGGAGCGCCGACCGCGCCCCGCGTCTCGAAACCCTCATCGGCGAGATTTCCGGCCGCATGGGCCAGCAGGGCCGCGCCCGGCTGGACCTGTCGGACGTCTCGCGGCTGGACACGCTCGGGGCCTATGTCCTCAACCGCCTGAAATCGCGGCAGGAGCGCGAGGGCGGCGCGATCGAACTCGTCAGCAGCCGGCCCGAGCATGAGCTTCTGCTGCGGGAGGTGAAGGTCCATGACGAGGACGAGCACGCCGCGCATCAGCACGTCGGAATCGTCGGCCTTCTCGCCAATATCGGCGAGGCCGTCATCCGCTTCGGGCGCGACATGGTCGGCGGCGCGATGTTCTTGGGCGAGGTCGTGGTCGGCTCGGCCGCGGTGGTGCTCGGCCCGCGCAAGTTCCGGGGCCCCTCGCTGGTCAACCAGATCGAGCTGATCGCCTTCAACGGCGCGCCGATCATCATGCTGATCTCGTTTCTCGTCGGCTGCATCGTCTCCCAGCAGGGCATCTTCCAGCTGCAGCAGTTCGGGGCGACGGCCTTTGTCGTCAATCTCACCGGCATCCTCGTGCTGCGCGAGCTCTCGGTGCTGCTGACCTCGATCATGATCGCGGGCCGTTCCGGCTCGGCCTTCACCGCCGAGATCGGCTCGATGAAGATGCGCGAGGAGATCGATGCGCTGCGGGTGATGGGGCTCGATCCGATCGAGGTGCTGGTCGTGCCGCGCATCCTCGCACTGGTGATCTCGCTGCCGATCCTAACATTCATCTCCTCGATGGCGGGCCTGACGGGGGCGGGGCTGGTCGCCTGGCTCTATGGCGGCATCGGGCTCGACACCTTCCTCGCCCGGCTGCAATCGGTCATCACCTGGAAGCATTTCGCCGTCGGGCTGATCAAGGCGCCGTTCATGGCCTTCGTCATCGGCATCATCGCCTCGATCGAGGGGCTGGCGGTGAAGGGCTCGGCGGAATCGCTGGGCCGGCAGGTGACGGCCTCGGTGGTGAAGGCGATCTTCATGGTGATCGTGGTCGACGGCCTCTTCGCGATCTTCTTCGCCTCGATCGAGTTCTGACGATGAACGGGCAGGAACAGGACATCGGCACGGATCGGGACGGCCGGACCGGGCAGGAGCCGGAAACGGTGATCCGCGTACGCGACCTCAAGGTCGCCTTCGGCGAGAAGGTGATCATGGACGGGCTGGATCTCGATGTCCGCCGCGGCGAGATCCTCGGCTTCGTCGGCGGCTCGGGCAAGGGCAAGTCGGTGCTGACGCGCACCATCCTCGGGCTGGTCCAGAAGCAGCGCGGCACCATCGAGGTTCTCGGCGAGAACGTCGACGGGCTCACCGGCCAGCAGCGGCGCGCGCTGGAGCGGCGCTTCGGCGTGATGTTCCAGCAGGGCGCGCTGTTCTCGGCGCTGACGGTGAAGCAGAACATCCAGGTGCCGATGCGCGAATATCTTCAGCTTTCGCCGGCCCTGCTCGACGAGTTGGCGATGGTGAAGCTCGATCTCGTCGGCCTGCCGCCGGATGCCGCCGACAAGGCGCCCTCGGAGCTTTCCGGCGGCATGATCAAGCGCGCTGCGCTCGCCCGCGCCCTGGCACTGGATCCCGAGATCGTCTTCCTCGACGAGCCGACCTCGGGGCTGGACCCCATCGGCGCGGCCGAGTTCGATGATCTGATCATGACGCTCAAGCGTACATTGGGGCTGACCGTCTTCATGGTCACGCATGATCTCGACAGTCTCTATGATGCCTGCGATCGAATCGCGGCCCTGGCGGACAAGAAGGTCGTCGCGATCGGACCGCTGGACACCATGTTGAAATCCGACCACCCGTGGCTGAAAGAGTATTTCGGCGGCGAGCGCGCGATGGCCCGGAAACCGTCCGGCAAACGGGAGCAGAACGGCTAGTTCATGGAATCGCGCGCGAATTACGCTCTCGTCGGGCTCTTCACCTTGGCCGTGCTCGCGGCCGCCTTCGGCTTCGTCTACTGGTTCAACAGCGGCGGGGCCGGGCGCAAGGAGAATATCCGCGTCATCTTCACCGGCTCGGTGACCGGCCTCGGGCGCGGCTCCAGCGTGCTCTTCAACGGCCTGCGCGTCGGCGAGGTCACCACCATCGAGCTCCAGCCGGACGATCCGCGCCGCATCTATGCGGTCATCTCCGTCACCGCCACGACGCCTTTGCGCGTCGACACCCGCGCCCGCATCGAGGCGCAGGGTCTGGCCGGCGTCGTCGCCTTGCAGCTGATCGGCGGCGATCCCGACGCCCCGGTGCTGAAGGCCAAGCCCGGCGAGCCGATGCCGACCATCATCGCCGAGCGCTCCGAGCTGCAGGACATTCTGGAAACCGTGCGCAACGTGGCCCAGAAGGCCGACGGCATGCTCGGCTCGCTCGACGGGCTGATCAAGCAGAATACCGGGCCGATCAACAACACCGTCCGCAATGTCGAGAAATTCTCCGAGGCGCTCGGCAAGAACTCGGACTCGATCGACAAGCTGCTGTCGAGCTTCGGCAGCGTGGCCGAGACCATGCAGCCGCTCTCGCAGAAGCTCCAGGCCCTCAGCGAGGAGCTGACCGGCGTGGTCAGGGCCGTCGATCGCCGGAAGATCGACGACATCCTCTCCAATATCGACCGTTTCACCGCCGCGCTCGGCAATTCGAGCGAGGACACCCGCAAGGCGGTGGGCAATGTCGCCTCGATCACAGACAAGCTCAACCGCGCTGCCGATCAGGTCGAGGGCGTGCTGAAGGGGGCGCAGTCCTTCCTGAACACCGCCTCTGGCCCCGACGGGCGCAGCGCGCTCAACGAGATCTCCGATGCGGCGAAGTCTATCCGTGTCCTGGCCGACAATCTCGACCGGCGCACGGCCGACATCACCCTCGGCATCAACCGCTTCACCGGCGTCGGGCTGCGCAATGTCGATTCCGCGGTTTCGGACGCCAAGCGCGTGCTGACCGAGATCAACCGCACGCTGCGCAGCTTCGAGCGCAATCCGCAGCAGCTCATCTTCGGCGGCAAGCCGCCTCTGCCCCAGTACAACGGAGCCCGCTAGTATGATCGACAAGGCTCCCCGGCACCGCGCCATCGCCCGCTCCCTCGGCCTCGGCGGCCTCGCTCTGGCCGGCGCCCTGCTGCTCGCCGGCTGCGGCGGCGCGACGCCCACCACCTTCGACCTGTCTGCGCCGAGCGGCTTCGGCCGCGTCGGCGGCGCCTCGACGCTGGCGGTCGCGCGGCCGACCACTGTCCAGGCGCTCGATTCCGATCGCGTCATCGTCAAGGATTCGAGCGGCGCGCTCTCCTTCGTCGGCGGTGCGCAATGGGCCGATACCGTCCCGGCGCTCGTCCAGACCCGGCTGATCCAGACCTTCGAGAACGCCGGCCGCATCGCCGCCGTCGCCTCGCCCGATCAGCGCGTGACTCCCACCGCCCAGCTCCTCACCGACATCCGCAGCTTCAACATCGAGGCCGGCTCCGGCACCGCCGTGGTCGAGATCACCGCCAAGATCGTCGGCGACAGCACCGGCCGCATCCAGCGCGCCCGGCTGTTCACCGCCCGCGTCCCGGCCGGAGCGGTCGACGGGGCGGGCGCGACGCAGGCGCTCAATCAGGCCCTCTCACAGGTGCTGATTGAGATCGTGCGCTGGGCGCGCTGAAGCACGAGACGCATGCCGGAACGCCCTGGCTTCTGCCGGGAAGGAGATGTCGGCGCGGCGGCGAATCGGCTATTCAGGGACCGAGGCTTGGCCCGAGCCGCCCCCCCTCCATCGGGGAAGTCGATCGCACGGGGCAGATGATGATCCGACCGACTGTTCGGGCGCCTGCATGAGGAGGGATTGCGCTGCCGGCCCGGTTTAGGAGGTCTCGCATGACGCTGTCCACATCGATCCCGCATCTCAAACGCAAAGCCCGTACCTTGCAGCGCAAGGAGCGGATCCCGCTGCACCAAGCGCTCGACCGCATCGCAGCGGCGGAGGGTTATCGCAGCTGGAGCCTGCTCGCGGCCCGCAACCCGGCCGGAATGGCTGGCGCGATGCTGTCCACACTCGCCTCGGGGGATATGGCATTGCTCGCTGGTCGCCCGGGGCAAGGCAAGACAGTGGCCGGCATCCTGCTGGCGATGGAAGCGGCCCGGACCGGCCGGCACAGCATCTTCTTCTCATTCGAGTACACGGCGGCCGATTTCGAGCGACGCTGTGCAGCGCTCGGCCTCGCCCCGGCGCCGCATGCGCCCTTCCGATTCGATGGATCCGATCTGATCGCGGCCGATCATATCGAAAAGGCGATGGACCTCGCGCCGCCCGGATCGCTCGCGGTGGTCGATTATCTCCAGCTGCTCGACCAGCGCCGGCAGAACCCGGCTCTGCCCGTGCAACTTCGCAGCCTCAAGGGCTTTGCGCAGGCGCGCGGGATGATCCTGGTGTTTCTCTCCCAGATAGACCGGGGCTACGACGCCGCGGCCAAGCCCTTCCCGGATCTCGGCGACATCCGGCTGCCGAATCCCGTCGATCTGCGGATGTTCGACAAGGCCTTCTTCGTTCAGGGCGGCGAGATCCGGATTCCCGCGGCCGCCTGAGACAGGTCGCTGTCCGAAGACGGCACGCCTGATAAAAAAGAAAGGCCGCCCGGCAGGGCGGCCTTTCAGCCTTGAGAGGGCAGGGCGATTATTCGAAGCGCCCGCTGGCATGGGCCAGCATGGTGTAGACCTTGCCGGTTTCCGAGGTGAGGTAGGTCTTCGCCACCATCGAGTCGCGGTCATCCTTGGCGGCTTCGCCGAGCAGGCGCTCGAACTCGTCGATATAGCGGTCGACCGTATCCTTGAACTCGGTGTCGCGGCGGTACTTCCGGCGGATCTCGTCGAAAGTCTGCTGACCCTGAAGCGTGTAGAGGCGGCGCGTGAAGACGTTGCGCTCGCCGCGCTTGTAGCGATCCCACAGTTCCACGGCGGCGTCATGGTCGATCATCCGCGCGATGTCGACCGAGAGCGAATCGAGTTTCTCGATGGAATGCGCCGTCGGCTTGGAGGCCTCCGGAGCCTTGTCCTCCCGCGAGGCGCGGACGAGCAGGTCGGAGAGCCAGCCGGCCTTGGCCGGCTGCTGCGGCTCCGGCTGGCGCCTTTGGGCGTCGGCGGCCGGTGCCGGGGCGGCGGAGGGACGGACCGCCGCCGGCTTGACCTCGGCGCGGGGCGCGACCGGCTCGCTGCGGGCGGGCGCGGAAGCGCCATCCAGCGAGGGACGCAGCAGCGGCTCCTCGGCCTGCGCCTGCGGCTGGGGCTGCGGGGCCGCGATGCGGAACCCGGCGGGAGCGCTCTGGACCGGCTGCTGCGCGGCCTGCGCCGGCTGCGGAGCAGGGGCCTGCTGCGCAGCGGCGGGTTGGCGGCGCGGCGCCTGGTCGACCGGAGGCGAAACCTCACCGCGGCGGCCGGCGCGGGTGACGATCTCGGAGAGGTCGTTCAGCGCCTTGATCTGCTCGGCGACGACGCGGCGCATGGCCGATGTCGATTCCTGCGCCTCCTGCGGCAGTTCCAGCACGCCGCGCTTGAGCTCGGCGCGGGTGGCTTCCAGCTCGCGCTGGATCTCGGCGGTGGCGCCGCGCATCTCCTGCGCCGTTTTCTGGAAGCGCTCGGTCATCTTGGCGAGTTCGCCGCCGACCTCGTTGGTGACCTGCGCATAAGCGGCGCGCAGGGCCTCGGCGGTCCGCTCGCGCTCCTTGCCGGTGGCGGAGCGGATCGCCTCGAACTGCTGGGCGATGGCGCCGGTGGTCGCCTCCGCCGAATCCGAGAGAACGGAGCCGATCTGCCGGGCGCGAGCCTCGGCGGTGCCGAGCGACTCGTCGATCTGGGCGGTGAAGGAGCGGGTGATCTGCTCCACCTCCTCGGTGCGGCTGCCGATTATGCCGTGCAGCTGCTCCAGCGCCTCGCGGCGCTCGGACAGAGCGCGGCCGACGCGGTGCTCGACCTGCTCCAGCCGGCCGAGCACGGCGGCGAGCGCGGAGGCGCCCGCCTGGGAGGCGTCGTCGAGCGCGGCGCTCTTGTCCTCCAGACGCTCTGCGAGCGATGCGGCCTCGCGCAGCGTGCTGTCCGAGAAGCCCTTGAGCTCGGCGATCTGCGCCGCGACCTGTTCGGAGGTGCGCTGCGCCTCCGCCATCACGGTGCCGATGACGCTCTGCAGCTCACCGACGCGGCTGGAAAGCCCCGTTTCGATGGCCGACAGGTTGTGATTCGCCCCGTTGACGATCTGCTGCATCAGCTTGTTCGCCTCGCCCAGGCGCCCCAGCATGCCGCCGAGCTCGTGGCGCAGCTTCTCGTTGGTCGCGACCAGCGCGTCGATCGACTGGCGCGAATTGGTCTCGATCGTCTCGCGAAGCTCCCGCGAGGAGTTCTCGACGGCGTTGGCGATGGCGTAGCCGCGGTCCCGCACTCCGGTGACGATCGCGTTGCCGCGGCTCTCCAGCGCCCGCACGACACTGTCGCCGACGCTGGCGAGCTCGGCCGAGATCGTCTCGCCGCGCTCGTTGAAGGCCTCGATCAGGCCCGTGCCCTTGGCGTCGAACAGCGAGCGCAGGGCGGCCGTCCGCTCGTCCATCAGCGAGGAGATGGTCTCGCCATGGTGGCCGAGCGTCTCGCCGAGCCCGTTGCTCTTGACCTCCAGCAGGGCACGCAGCGCCTCGGTCTGCCCTTCGATGGTGCCGGTGACGGTGAGGCCCTGGCGGCGCAGCGCATCGACGATGGCTGCACCCTTGTCCTCGAACAGCACGCGCAGTTGCTCGCTGCGCTGGTCCAGCGCCTGCGAGATCGCATCCCCGCGCCGCCCGAGGGCGGCGACGACGCCGAGCCCGCGATCGTCGAAGAGCGTGCGCAGATGCTCGGCGCGCTGGTCGAGCGCGGCGGCGATCGCCTCGCTCTGCGCCGCGAGCGCGGAAACCATGCCCGTGCCATTGGTGTCGAACAGGGCCCGAAGCTCCTGCGCCCGCTCGCTGAGGGCGGACGCGATCGCCTCCGAGCGGCCCTGCAGCGCGGCGGCGATCTCCTCGCCGCGGCTGTCGAGCGTGTGCGAGACGGTGTCCAGCCGGCCGACGACGCGATCCTCGAAGCGCGCCACGCTCTGGTCGAGCGTATCGGCGATCTGGAGGGCGCGGCCGCCGAGCGCCGCATTGATGGTGTCGGCCTTGTCGCTGAGCGTGCGCGTGAGCGATTCGCTCTTGGAGGTGACGACCTCGCCGATCTCGTCCGCCTTGGCGGCGAGTGCGCGGGTGACCTCGCGGCCGCCCTCCGCCAGGACGCGGGCGATATCGACGGTGCGCTCCACCAGCGCCTCGTTGAGGGCCGTGGCACGGGCGCCGAGGCTGCCGTCCATCCGCGCGATGAGATTGTCGAGCGCGCCGGCGATCTCGCTGCTCTTGGCGCCGGAGCGTTCCTCGAACAGCTTGATCTGCTCCTCCATCGCGTCGGAGGCCTGGCGCGTGCGATGCGCCAGCAGCTCCGCCGCTTCCAGCGCGCGGGTACCGACCTTGTCGGCCAGCGTGACGCCGTCCTCGGAGATCAGCTTCTCGACCTGCGCGATGCCGTTGTTCAGCGCCTCGGTGAGGGCGCGCGCATCGCCGGAGATCTTGGCGGTGAGGGCGCCGCCCTTCTCGACGATCAGGTCCTCGAAGACGGCGAGGCGATCGGCAAGGCCGGTTTCGACGGCGCGGCCCTGGGTGTCGAACAGATCGGTCAGCGCCGCGATGCGGGCGCCGAGCGTCGTCTCGATCGCGCCGCCGCGCTCGTCGAACAGCTTGACCAGCGCGTCATGGCGGCTCGCCAACGCCTCGGTCAGCGCCTGGGCGCGGCCCTCGACCGATCGCAGCATCGATTCCGCATTGGCCGCGAGCGCCTCGTTGACGCGCCCGCCCTGCTGGGTCAGCGCCATCACGATCTCGCGGCCGGTGCCGGCCAGCATCGTGCGGGCCTCGTCCGCATGGGTGGTGAAGGTTTCGCGCAATTCCTGCGTCGCGGCCGAGACGCGCTCGGCGATCTGGCGGCCATCGACATTGATCGTGGCGGCGAGACTGCGCGTGGCGTCGCTCATGCGGCGCGCCAGCTCCTCGCTCTGGGAGCCGAGCAGGGTGTGAACCTCCCGGCCGGTCTCGGAGAGATCGCGCACCAGGGTCTGGCGCTGTTCGCCGAGCAGCCCGGCGACCTTCTCACCGGTTTCGCCGACGCTGGCGAGGAAGGCGGCCTGCTGGTCCTCCAGCGCCTGGCGCGTGCTCTCGACGGTGCCGGCGATGCGGTTGGCCAGCGCCAGCCCGCGTTCGTCGAGCTTCTGGTCGATGCTCTCACCGGTCTCGGCCAGGCGGCTGATCAGCGCGCCGCTGCGCTCCGACAGGATGCCGTGGACGGAACGGCCGACATCGGCGATGCGCGCCGCGACGGCCTGGCTCTCATGGCCGAGCAGATCCTTGATCTCGAGGCCCGCCTGCGAAACCTTGACGGTCATCGCGCCCGACTGCTCCTCGAGCAGGGCGCTGACCCGCGCGCCGGTCTCGGTGAGGCCCGCGATCATGCGCTCGCTTTCCTGCCCGACGACGCGGCTGACGTCCTGGCCCGCCTGGGTCAGGCGGCCGACGAGCACGTCGCTTTCATCGCGCAAACGGGTCTCGACCGCGTTGACGGCGCCCGAGACGCTGGCGACCAGCGCTTCGCTGCGATCTTCCAGCAGCTTGGCGACATCGGCGCCCGCGCCCGACACGCGCGCCACGACATTGTCGCTCTGCTGGTCGACGATCCGGCTCAGTTCCTGCCCGGCGCCTGAGACGCGGCCGACGAGCGCGTCGGCCTGCTGGTCGAGCAGCCCGTGGACGGCCTCGCCGGTCTCGTTCAGGCGGCTGACGAGGCGCCCGCCCTGTTCGGCGAAGAGCCCGTTGACGCGATCCGCGACCTCGCCGATGCGGCTGGTCAGCGCCTCGCCATGGCGGTCCACGGTGGCGCCGAGCTGCTCGCCGGCGTCGCCGACGCGCAGCAGGATCGCCTCGCCGCGTTCGCGCAGCACGTCGTCGACGCTCCGGATCGTCTCGTTCAGGCGACCGACCAGAGCTTCGCCCTGGGTGCCGAGGCTGTTGCCGATGCTCTCGCCGACCTCGCCGAGGCGGGCGGTGATCGCCTCGTTCTGGCGGACGAGCAGTGTGTTGACGCCGCGGCCGACTTCGGCGAGGCGGGTCGTGACGCTCTCGCCCTCGTCGGAGAGCGCGCTGCGCAGCGCCTCGCCGGCTTCCGCGAGACGCTTCTGCAGCGCTTCGCTCTGGCTCTCGATCAGCGAGACCATGCCGCGGCTGCTGCTCTCGAAGCGCTCGGCCGCCTCGGCGCCGCGCTCGGAGATGTCCTTCGCCAGCGTTTCGCCGGTGAGCTTCAGCGTGTCGTTGACGGTCTCGACGCGCGCGGCCAGCGTGTCGGCCATCTGCTGGCCGGCTTCGCTGATGGCGCGGGTGACGTTCTGGGCCTCGGCGGTCAGGCCGCCGGTGAGAGAGGCGCCCGCCTTCTCAAGCGAGGCGGCGATGTCCTGCGCGCGCCCGTCGAGCATGGTGGAAAGGCTGTCGCTGGCTCCGGAAAGCCGCTCCGAGACTTCGCCGGAGGTCAGCTGCAGGCGTTCGACGAGATCATGGCTGCGGCCGCTGATCTCCTCGATCATCCGCTCGCCGGCGCGGCCCAGCGCCTGGGTGATCTGGTCGCCCTTGGCGCCGAGCGAGCCGGTGACGCGGTCGCCGGCCTGCGAGACCGCCTCTGCGATCGAGCGGCTGGCGCTGTCGAGATCCTTGGCGAGCCCTTCATGCGCGCCGGTGATGGCGAGCTTCACCCGCTCGGCATTGCCGACCACGGCCTCGCGCTGGGTGACGAGTTCGTCGATCAGCGAGCGCAGCCGGATTTCGTTGTCGGCATAGGCGCGCTCCAGCGTCGAGATCTCGCCGCGCACGATGGTCTCCAGCTCACCGGCGCGGGCCACGGCCCGCTCGATGCCGTCGCCCATCGCAGCGACCTCGCGACGGATCGTCTGGCTGAGCGAGATCACCGAATCGGCACCGGCGACCTCGGGCTCGGCCAGGCGCAGTGCAACCTCGGTCATTGCGCGCGAGATCAGCCGCATTTCCTGCGTGCGGCGATAGAGCGCGGCCAGGACGAAGAAGAACACGACCGGCGCGCCGACCGCGAGGGCCAGCAGCGTCCATTCGCCGGGGCCGAAAGCGGCGACGGGGGCGGGCAGCCCGTCGCTGAAGGAGCCGAAGCGGTGAAGCAGGACGAAGGCGGCGCCGCCGAGCCAGGCGACCGAGGCGAGGGCGGCCAGCCAATAGGGCTTGCCCGAGGGGCGCACGGAGAAGGCCTGGACCAGCGAGCTGGAATCGCGGCGATCGTCATTGGCGACGCGGCTGGTGTCGGGCGCGATGGCGGGGCGCTGCGACGGCGCCGGGGCTGCGGCCGCGGGCGGCGAGGCGGGCGCAGCGACCGGCTCGACCTTCGGCATGTCGAGCTTCAGATCGTCCGAGCTGGTCGTCGGCAGGCGCGGCTCGGTCTCGACCGGCGTGTCGCTCGCCCCCTGGGGCTGTTCGAGGCGCAGCGCCTCTTCGATGGCCGACATCGCAGCTTCAGTGGGATCCTGGAGCTTCTTGGGTCGATTCATGATGTGCCGCCTCGCAACTCGACTTCGATGGTCGCTCACGCGGCCCTGTTTCGAGCGGCCGCCTCTGACCGCAACGAACGGGGACAATGCGCCCATCGTTTACCAATTGGTAGGGTAGTAGACCCCCCCATCCTTGGAAACCCATTTGACCGTTCGATTCACAAACGTCGTTAACGCCTCGTTCACCATTGAAGCGCTTCTAGAATGAGGCAAGCCCGCTGCCCGGCAGCCCCTTGTCATGCGTCAGTTCCCGAGTCCCGCCATGTCGCCCAAGCCCATCGACACCGATCACCTCGCCCGCCAGACCGGCGGCGATCTCGCCCTCGAGCGGGAGCTGCTGGCGCTGTTCGCCCAGCAATGCGCCAAGCATCTGCGCACCATCCATGCCAGTGCCGATCCGCAGGCGCGGATCGACGCCGCCCACACGCTGAAGGGCGCCGCCCGTGCCATCGGCGCCTGGCAGGTGGCCGAGGCCGCCGATCTGATCGAGACCAGTATCGCCGCCACCGATTCCCGTCGCACCGAAACCGCCATGGACGCGCTCGCGCTCGCCGCGGCCGAAGCCCGGGCCGTGATCTCGCGCTTCGACTGCGCCGCCTGAGCGACCTGCAGGCGGCGGGCGTTCCCCGCCGCCTCGAAATGATCTAAGCCGAATGTGCCGCCGGGCCGGTTCTGCCGTGCGCTGCGGCATCGCGTCGGAGCCTGCCATGCCCAAGATCACTTTCATCGATTCCCATGGCGAAAGCCGCACGGTCGATGGCGACGTCGGCGCGACCGTGATGGAAACCGCCATCCGCAACGAGGTGCCCGGCATCGAGGCCGAATGCGGCGGCGCCTGCGCCTGCGCGACCTGCCATGTCTATGTCGACGAGGCGTGGGTGGCCAAGACCGGCGGGCCGGAGCCGATGGAGGAGGACATGCTGGACTTCGCCTTCGACGTCCGACCGAATTCGCGCCTCTCCTGCCAGATCCGCATCAAGCCCGAGCTCGACGGGCTGGTGGTGAGGACGCCGAGCCGGCAGGGCTGATCGCGTCGGAACACCCGAGCCGTCATCCTTAGGGGCGCTTGGCTGCTGCGCGGCTCCTCGGGGCCAGGGCTCGGATGGGTTCATGCAGAGGCAGATTGCCCCGGCATGATTTGCGTTGGATCAAGGCGCCGCTGCTGGCAGTCTCCACACTGGTCTCACCAACCAGCGCAGGAGTTTGTCATGTATCGGTCCATCATGGTCCCCGTCGATCTCGCCGAGCCCGAGATGTCGAAGCCGGCGATCGAGGCTGCGGTCTCCTTCGCCAAGTCTTCGGGCGGCGTCGTCAGGCTCGTCTATGTGCGCTCGCTGATCCCGGTCACCTACATGGAATTCGTGCCGGCGGATTTCGACACCGAGCAGCAGCAGGACGCCGAGACCAGGCTCGCCCAGATCGCCGCAGAGGTCGAACTTCCGGCCGAGCAGGTGTCGGCCAAGGTTCTGATGGGATCGGTCCAGGGCGAGGTCCTGGCGGAGGCCGAGGCCGCGGGCACCGACCTCATCGTCGTCGCCTCGCACGAGCCGGGCATGCTGTCCTATGTGCTCGGCTCGAACGCCTCGGCGATCGTGCGACGCGCCAAATGCTCGGTGCTGGTGGTCAGGCGCTGATCAGGCGCCGCGCCCTGGCACCAGCGCGTCGGGCACCTCCCCGGTCGCCAGTTCGCGCGGCCGGTTGAGGCTGATCATGGGCCAGACCTGCCAATAGGAGGCCGCCAGGAGCAGGAGGCCGAGGAGGCCCGCGCCGTTCATCCCGCGCTGGAAGGCGCTGAGCGTGAAGAAAGCCAGCATCGCCAGCGAGAGCACCCCGACGATGGCGGTCGCGATCCAGAGTGGCCGCGGCCGGCCGCCGACGAAGCGCGCCCGCGGATTGGCCCGCGCGATCGCTGCCGACAGCGCCGTCACGAAGCGGTGATAGCGTGCATCGTCGCGGTCGAGATCGGTGAGCGAGCGCCAGGAGAGATTGCCGAAGGTGATCGTCTTGCCATCACTGAGCCGCAGCCGGGTCTTATAGCCCTTCGACGAGATGTTGCCGGGTGCAAAGAAAAAACGCACCTCCTCCACCGCGCTCAGCCGGACCCGGTCCACCGCACGGGTCCGGTCCACCTCCAGCACCTCGCCATCGAGCGTGTAGGCGATTTCGAAGCCGACCGGCTTTGGCCGCTGGCGCCAGCTGGGCGGGGGCAGGTCGTCGTTGGGATCGGTCATGGCCGGGTCTTCTGCCGGAAGCGGCCTCGGGGTCAAGGGGCGGGCCCTACCGCGCCAGCACCCGCATCGCGCCGTCCAGCCCGTCGAGCGTCAGCGGGAACATGCGCCCGCCCATCAGCCCGCCGATCTGGCGAATCGACTGGGTATAGCTCCAAAGATGCGGCTGCACCGGGTTGAGCCAGACCGACTTGGGGAACTTGCCCGTCAGGCGTTCCATCCAGACCGCCCCGGCTTCCTCGTTCCAGTGCTCGACCGAACCGCCCGGAATCGCGATTTCATAGGGGCTCATCGAGGCGTCGCCGACGAAGACCACGCGATAATCCGACGGATAGGTCCGCAGCACCTCCCATGTCGGGATGATCTGGTCGTGCCGGCGCCGGTTTTCCTTCCAGACGCGCTCATAAGGGCAGTTATGGAAGTAGAAATGCTCGAAATGCTTGAACTCGGCGCGGGCTGCCGAGAACAGCTCCTCGGCCAGTTCGATATGCCAGTCCATCGAGCCGCCGACATCGAGGAAGAGCAGCACCTTCACCGCATTGCGCCGCTCGGGTCTGAGCTTCACATCGAGATAGCCGTGCCGCGCGGTTTCTGAAATCGTGCCGTCGAGATCGAGCTCTTCCGCAGCCCCGGTCCGCGCGAAACGGCGCAGGCGGCGCAGGGCGACGCGCATATTGCGGACGCCCAGCTCGCGGGTGTCGTCGAAATCCCTGAATTCGCGCTTGTCCCAGACCTTCACCGCGCGAAAATTGCGGTTCGAATCCTGCCCGATGCGGATGCCCTCTGGGTTGGCGCCGTAGGCGCCGAAGGGGGAGGTACCGGCGGTGCCGATCCATTTCCCGCCGCCCTGATGGCGGCCCTTCTGCTCGGCCAGCCGCTGCTTCAGCGTCTCCCAGAGCTTGTCCCATCCCAGCGCCGCGATCTGGCTGCGCTCCTCCTCCGTCAGGAATTTCTCCGCGAGCTTGCGCAGCCACTCCTCGGGAAGGCCGGCTTCCTCGATCGCCTGCTGCAGCGTCTCCATGCCCTTGAAGACCTGGGCGAAGACCTGATCGAACCGGTCGAGATGGCGCTCGTCCTTCACCAGCGTGGCGCGGGCGAGATAATAGAATTCGTCGACGCGGTACTCGGCGAGGTCGGCATCGACGCCTTCGAACAGCGTCAGATATTCACGCAGCGTCACCGGAACCTTGGCGGCGCGCAGATCAGTGAAGAGGCGCAGGAACATGCCGCCGGCTCCGTCATGCTCGGGCTCGCCCGGAGCATCTCCGCGACGGGTTTCTCGGGTCAAGCCCGAGAATGACGCCCGGACCCGGCAGCGTCCGCTTCAAAGTGCGAACGCGGCCTGATCCGAAGTCGGCTCACGCCACCGCGTCGGCGAGGTCCTTGGTGACCTTGAACTTCACGACGGTCTTCGCCGGGACCTTGATGGTCTCGCCGGTGGAGGGGTTGCGGGCCTCGCGCGCTTCGCGCTTGGCGGCGGAGAACTTGCCGATGCCCCCGAGAGTGACGTCGTCGCCGCTCTTGAGCGTCTTGGCGACCGTGGTGCCCAGCGAGGCGAGGATCGCCGACACGTCGGCCTTGGTCTTGCCCGTCTCGTCGGCGATCGCGGCGATCAGTTCGTTCTTGGTCATTGGGATCCTCCTGAAGAAGGTGGTGCGGGCGTCGTACGCCGGCCTGGTTTCGGTTGCCCGCTTTCGGCCACGCAGGACCGGGTCAGATGCGTCTTGCCGGCGCACGACCGATGCACGTGCCACGGGCGCGGCGGAAAGACGATGCCCGTGGCGCGAGATACGCACAGGAAACGGCAAAAGTTCCGCCCTTCGAGCCCATCAGGGCTGATCTTCGGGGTCGAGGCAGGGGTGCGAATGCCCCGCGCAGCGCCGAAAACGGCGAATCATCTTGCTGCGCGGCACAGGCCGCAGGCCACCGGAGCGGCCTGCGGATCACGGGCGTCAGGCCTGAACGCCGTCCACATACCAATCCATCTTGGACAGAATCTCGTCCGAGGCATGCTCGCCCGCCTTGACCCGGACCTCGCCCTTCTGGTCCTTCAGCTCGCCGGCGAAGGGGTGCAGCTTGCCGGAGACGATGCCGTCCTTGACCGCGTCGGCCGCCTTGCGCGCCTCCGGGGTCACGGCGTCGTTATAGGGCGCCAGCTTGACGAAGCCGTCCTTGATCCCGCCCCAGACGTCGCCGCTCTTCCAGCTGCCGTCCATCGCCTCCTTGACGCGCTTGATGTAGTACCCCGACCAGTCATCCACGATGGCGGAGAGATGCGCCTTCGGGGCGAAGGCCTTCATGTCCGAGGCCTGTCCGAAGGCATACACGCCGCGTTGCTCGGCCGCCTGGAGCGGGGCCGCGGAATCGGTGTGCTGGGTGATCATGTCGCAGCCCTGATCGATCAGCGCCTTGGCGGCATCGGCTTCCTTGGCCGGGTCGTACCAGGTCGAGGCCCAGACCACCCGGGTCCTGAAGTTCGGGTTCACCTTTCGCGCGGCCAGATGGAAGGCGTTGATGCCCATCACCACTTCCGGGATCGGGAAGGAGGCGACATAGCCGGCCTGGCCCGACTTCGACATATGCCCGGCGATCGTGCCGATCACCGCACGCCCTTCGTAGAAGCGGGCATTGTAGGTCGCGACGTTCTCGGCGCGCTGGTAGCCGGTCGCATGCTCGAACTTCAGCTTCGGGAACTGCTTGGCGACCTGGATGGTCGGGTTCATAAAGCCGAAGGAGGTCGTGAAGATCAGCTGGTTGCCGGCCTGGGCAAGCTGGCGGATGGCGCGCGCGGCATCGGGACCCTCGGCGACGTTCTCCAGAAAGCTCGTCTTGATCTTGGAGCCATATTCCTTTTCCAGCGCCAGCCGGCCCTGATCATGCGTCCAGGACCAGCCATGGTCGCCGATCGGGCCGACATAGATGAAGCCGACCCCGAGCGGCGACTGCGCCTGGGCGCCGCGGCCCAGCAGAGGCAGCGTCGAGGCGGCGGCCGCGCCGAAGGTCAGGCGGCGGCGGGTGATGATGCTGGTCATGAAGTCTCTCCCATGAGTGGCGTTGGCGACCCTTACGAGGCCGAGAAGGGTTTTCCGAGGCAGGCCGGCGCGTCGAGGCGCCCGCTGCGGCGTCCAACCGACATCATGGTCAGAACCGCGATCGTCGCAAGATAGGGCGCCATCGCCAGCACCTCCGGCGCGAGCCAGCTGATGCCGGCGGCCTTGGCCTGCAGTTCGAGCGTCATCACGGCGCCGAAGAGATAGGCGCCGAGCAGGACGCGCCCCGGCTTCCAGGCGGCGAACACGACGAGCGCCAGCGCGATCCAGCCTCGCCCGGCCGTCAGCCGCTCGGCCCACATCGGCGTCAGCGCCAGCGAGAAATACGCTCCGCCGAGCCCGGCCAGCGCGCCGCCGAAGCCGATGGCAGCATAGCGGATCGCGAGCACGGGGTAGCCGATCGCATGCGCCGAGGCATCATTTTCGCCGACCGCGCGCAGGATCAGCCCTGGCCGCGTGCGGCGCAGAAACAGGCTGACGCCGAGCACGAGCGCGAGCGAGAGATAGACGAGGATGTCGTGCCCGAAGACGAGCCGCCCCCAGGGATGCTCGGCGAGCGCGGCGGGAAACACCGGCCCGAGCCGCGGGACCGTGCGGCCGACGAAGCCCGCCCCGATCAGCGAGGAGACGCCGACTCCGAAAATGGTCAGCGCCAGCCCGGTCGCGACCTGATTGGCGGCGAGCGAGAGGGCCAGCACGGCGAACACCATCGCGGCCAGGACGCCCGCCAGCATCGCGGCCAGCAGCCC
>NZ_JBMDWH010000085.1:0-2245 GCF_048595345.1 Allobosea sp. | reverse complement strand
CGTCTTCTGGGAGCTGACCTCGATCACCTCCTTCCTGCTGATCGGTTTCGACCATGCGCGGGAAGCCTCGCGCCGCGCGGCGCTGCAGGCGCTGATCGTCACGGGCGGGGGCGGGCTGTTCCTGCTGGCGGGCCTGCTGCTCCTGTGGGACGTGACCGACGTCACGCAGTTCTCGCTGCTCATGTCCTTCGGCCCGGAGGTGCGGGCAAGCCCGTTCTATCTGGCGATCCTGTTTCTCATGCTGGGCGGCGCCTTTACTAAGTCGGCGCAGTTTCCGTTTCATTTCTGGCTGCCCAACGCGATGGAGGCGCCCACGCCCGTCTCGGCCTACCTGCATTCCGCGACCATGGTGAAGGCCGGCGTCTACCTCCTGATGCGGCTCACTCCGGTGATGGGCGCAACGCCCGCCTGGGAGACGATCCTGCCGGCCATCGGCGGCCTCACGCTTTTGGTGGGGGCCGTGCTCGCCATCCGCCAGACGGACCTGAAGCTGATGCTCGCCTATACGACGGTCGCCTCGCTCGGCCTGCTGGTGATGCTGACCGGCTTCGGATCGGAACACGCGATTGCGGCGGCGGCGCTCTATCTCGTCGCCCATTCGCTGTTCAAGGGTGCGCTCTTCATGGTGGCCGGCCTTATCGATCACGAGACCGGCACGCGCGACGTCACGAAGCTCGGCGGCCTGCGCCGAGCCATGCCCATAACCTTCCTCGCCGCCCTTCTCGCCGCGCTCTCCATGGGCGGGTTGCCGCCCTTCTTCGGCTTTCTCGCCAAGGAGGAGATCTACGCCGCACTGGCCGGCGGCAATGCGCGCGCCATCGCCTTCACGACAGCCGCCGTCCTCGGCAATGCGCTGATGTTCGCCGTCGCCTTCGCGGTTGCGCTGAAACCGTTCCTCGGCACGGCCGTCGCGACACCGAAACGGGCGCATGAAGGCCCGGCGCTGCTCTGGATCGGGCCGCTGCTGCTGGCGGTGAAGGGGCTCGCCATCGGCGTCTTCTCGGGCCTGGCTCATATGCTGCTGACCTCCCCGCTCGCCTCGGCCATAGCGGGCACGCCGCAGACCATCACGATTTCGGCCGTGCCGCATATGGGCATCGCGCTCTATCTCTCGCTGCTGACCGTCGCCATCGGCGTCTTCGTCTTCCTGAAGCTGGATGCGGCCCGCGCGGCGGCCGACCGGCTGATCGAGGATATCGGCTGGGGCCCGGACAGGGGCTTCGACCAGGCGATGCGCGGCCTCGTGCGCGTCTCGACGCGGGTCACGCGCCTGACCCAGCCCGGGCTCATGGAAATCTACATGACGGCCACCTTCGTCGTGGTCGCGCTGGCGCTCCTGGTGCCGCCGGCACTCTACGGAGAATGGCCGCGCGCGCCGGTCTGGCCTGCCGACATGCCGTTCCACGAACTGGCGGTCATGGCGCTCGCCGCGCTTGGCATCGTCGCCGTGCTGATGGCCAGCAACCGGCTGACGGCCATCGTGGCGCTCGGCATCCAGGGCTTCTGCGTCGCGATGCTCTTCCTGCTGTTCGGCGCGCCGGACCTCGCCTTCACGCAATTCATGATCGAGACGCTTTCCGTCGTCATCCTGGCGCTCGCCATGACGCGGCTGAAGCTGACGCCGCGCGACCATCGCCCGCTGCGCGAAAAGATCCCCGATGCCGTGATCGCCATCGCCTGCGGTTTCGGCTTCGCGCTCTATTTGCAGCGGGTCACGCAGGGGCGCTTCGACAGCGCGCTCACCGATTTCTTCAACCTCTATTCCAAGACGATCGCCCACGGCGCCAATGTGGTGAACGTCATCATCGTCGATTTCCGCGGCACCGATACGCTCGGCGAAATCGCCGTCGTCATGGTCACGGGGCTGGCGATCCTCTCCCTGATCCGCATCCGCAAGGGGAGGGTCGGTTCGTGATCGTTCGTGCCCGTTGCTACCCCCCGCTGAGTGTCCACGCCGATGCCGCTCTTCCCTTCTCCCCAGCGGGGAGAAGGTGGCCCGAAGGGTCGGATGAGGGGGTGGAGCGAACGATAGTCCCGATCTCTGCCTGCTTTCAGCTACCCTTGCATCCGCGAGGACAGGGTCGGTTCGTGACCGTTCGTGCCCGTTGCTACCCCCCTCTGGCCTGCCGGCCATCTCCCCCACAAGGGGGGAGATCGGTTGCGGCGCGTGCCTCACTTCATCGGCCACATCGGAGATGGGCTAAACGGTGCGCCATCCAATCTCCCCCTTTGTGGGGGAGATGCC
>NZ_JBMDWH010000084.1:0-19666 GCF_048595345.1 Allobosea sp. | reverse complement strand
CCCCGGAGAAGCGAAAGCCGAGGAAACATCCGCGGGGAACCCCTCTCCTGCATCGAAGTCGGCTGTTGCCGACTTCGACACTCCGAGTGCTGATTTCGGGCAAGCCCGAGATCAGTGAGAGGGGCAGGGGTGAGGTGTAGGCCCCTGGACCAGTGGGGCATGAAGCTCACGGCGGCCGCCGTTAGGTCCCGGCCAAAGCGTCCAACGGCCAACCCCTCACCCTGCCCTCTCGCCGATCTCGGCTGTTGCCGAGGATCGGTACTTTGGGCGTTGAAGTCGGCAACAGCCGACTTCAATGGGGAGAGGGTTCCCCGCGACTGCTGGATCAGCGCTGTTTCTCAAACCCCGCCTTTGACGCCCTGCGGCGGCTTGGAATCCGCCGGCACGAAGAAGTCCGGCATCAGCGGCACCGACGGATCGACGCGATAGGGCGTGAAATCGGTGACGCCCTCGCCGGCCATGAAGCTGTCGTCGATCAGGAAATGGCCGGAGAATTCGCGCGAGGGCTTCGAAAAGACCATATGCGCCGCATCTGCGAGGATCTCGGGGGTGCGACTGGCCTGCACCATCTTGTCGCCGCCGAGAAGGTTCTGGACGGCCGCGGTGGCGATGGTGGTGCGCGGCCAGAGCGCGTTGACCGCGATGCCCTTGGGGGCCAACTCGCCCGCCAGCCCTAGCACGCACAGGCTCATCCCGTATTTGGCGATGGAATAGGCCAGATGCGGCGCGAACCAGTGCGTCTTCATGTCGAGCGGCGGCGATAGCATCAGGATATGCGGGTTCTGCGCCTTCTCCAGATGGGGAATCGCGTATTTCGAGACCATGAAGGTGCCGCGCGTGTTGATCTGATGCATCAGATCGAAGCGCTTCATGTCCGTCAGCGAGGTATTGGAGAGCTGGATCGCGCTGGCATTGTTCACGACGATGTCGATGCCGCCGAAGGTCTCGGCCGTCCTGGCGATAGCCTCCGCGACGCTCTGCTCCTCGCGGACATCGACCATCAGCGGCAGGCATCGGCCTCCCGCCGCCTCGATCTCGGCGGCCGAGGTGTAGATCGTGCCCGGCAGCTTCGGATGAGCCTCGGCCGTCTTGGCGGCGATGGTGACGTTGGCGCCGTCCCTCGCCGCGCGAAGGGCGATGGCGAGCCCGATGCCGCGCGAGCCGCCGGTGATGAAGAGCGTCTTACCCTTGAGCGACATCGTCGCCTCCCGTTTTATCATTGATGAGGTAGCGGCCGGGCTGTGAGCCGTCCCGGTCCGTGAATCCGTAGAGCCGCGCCAGATCAGCGACATGCAGCACCTGCCCGGCATGGCGCGAGACCTGGGGGTCGGCGGCGAGCGCCGCCACCGCGCGGCCGGCATAGAGCGGGGTTTCGGTGGTGTCGCCCGCCAGCCCGGCGTCACGGACGCGCTCGGTCAGGACATGGCCGGGTGAGAGGCCGAGCGCCGTGACGCCGAAGGGGGTGAGTTCCTGCGCCATCGCGAAGCTCAGCCGGTTCGCCGCCGTCTTCGCCACGTCGTAGAAAATGTCGCCGAGATAACCCGGGGCTGTGTCGAAGCTCACCGTCACGATCAGGCCAGAGCGCATCTGCACCATTGCCGGCGCGACCGCCCGCGCCAGCAGCAACTGGGCATAGACGCCCGCCTCGAAGCTCCGCCCGAGCCGCGCAGCCGGGCGGCGCCAAAAGGGCGTGCCATAGGCGGAGCCGTCCGGATAGCGTTCGCCGTCATAGCCCTCGTTGCCGCCCCACACCGCATCGACGACGCAATCGAGCCGCCCGAAACGTCTGAGCGCCCAGGAGACGAGGCCGTCGACCTCGCGCTCGCTGGTGTGGTCGCAGCGATAGGGATGGCCCTTGCCGCCGGCCGCCTCGACCTCTCGCGCCGCATCCTCGAAGGTCTCGGGCCGCTGGTCGGTATGGGGGCCTGCTTCGCTCGAGCGCCCCGTGACGATCACGGTCGCGCCCGCCTCGCCCAGCGCGCGCGCACTGCCGCGCCCGACGCCGCGCGACGCGCCGGCCACGAGGCAGATGCGGTTGGCGAGGGGAAAACCGGCGGGCGTCATCGGCCCGCCATCCCAACAGGCTCAAAGGCCGCGGACCCGGCTAGCCAACCCAGTCCATCATCTCTATACCGCCCCTCCCCCGAAACAGGAGCCAATCCATGGACAGCACAGACGCCGGCTCTTTCTGGGAGGCCAATGCCGAAACCTGGACGAGGCATGCGCGCGCCGGTTACGACCTTTATCGCGACGCGCTGAACACACCGGTGTTCCTCGCGAGCCTGCCGCCGATCGCGGGACTGGACGGCCTCGACATCGGCTGTGGCGAAGGTGGCAATACCCGCAAGCTCGCGCAAGCCGGGGCGCGGATGACCGCGATCGACATCGCGCCGACCTTCCTTCGCCATGCGCGGGAGGAGGAGGCGCGGGAGCCGCTCGGCATCCGCTATCAGGCCGGAGACGGCACCGCCCTGCCCTTCGCCGATGCGAGCTTCGACTTCGCCACCGCCTTCATGTCGCTGATGGACATGCCGCGCCCGGACAGGGCCGTCAGCGAGGCGGCGCGCGTCATTAGGCCCGGCGGCTTTCTGCAATTCTCGATCCTGCACCCGTGCTTCACGCCGCCTTATCGCAAGGTGCTGCGGGAGGAGGACGGCACGGTCCGCGCCGTCGAGGTCGGCCGCTATTTCGACGGCATCGACGGCGAGATCGAGAGCTGGCGCTTCGGCGCGGCCCCGCCCGAGGTGAAGGCCAGCGTCGAGCCGTTCCGCGTGCCGCGCTTCCACCGCACGCTGAGCGAATGGGTCGCGCTGATCGTGGCCGCCGGGCTCGTCATCGAGCATATGGCCGAGCCGCGCGTCGATGCGGCGACGGCGCAGGCGCAGCCCTATCTGGCGGATACCCGCGTGGCGCCGCTGTTCCTGCATGTGCGGGCGCGCAAACCGGGCTGAGGCTCGAGAAGCGCGACCCTCGTCGTCATCGCGAGCCCCAGCGAAGCAATCCAGGGGGCTCCAGCGCTCAGCCGCCCCGGGATTGCTTCGCTGCGCTCGCAATGACGGCTCAGTCACGCGGCGAAGACCGCGGCGGCATCGGCGACGGCGCCGGCGCCTTCCGTCACCGCCAGCTCCAGCGCCGGCGCCTCGGTCGCGACGCATTCGGCAAAGAAGCGGGCGGTGGCGAGATCGGCGGCGCTGTCGGCCTCGCTGCGGGTCGCCAGCGCCTTCCTCGCCAGCCCGGTGCCGCCCTGCGCCAGAGCGAAGAGCTTGAGATAGGGCGTGGCGCCGGCCAGGGCGTCGGCCTGGCTCGTTCCCAGAGTGGCGAGCATCCACTGCGTCGCGCGCTCCAGTGCATCGACGGCGGCGCCGAGGCGCGCGGCGCTGTGGCCGAAGCCCGGCGTATTGGCGCGTTCGACCTCAGCCACCACATCGCGCATCTCGCCGATCAGGGCCTTCACCGCCGCGCCGCCCGACAGAGGCAATTTGCGGGTGACGAGGTCGATGGCCTGGATGCCGTTGGTGCCCTCGTAGATCGCGGCGATGCGGGCGTCGCGCAGATGCTGGGCCGCGCCGGTCTCTTCGACGAAGCCCATCCCGCCATGCACCTGGATGCCGGTGGAGGCGACCTCGATGCCGGTATCGGTCGCATAGGCCTTCGCCACGGGGGTGAGGATTGCCGCCCGCTCGGCCGCGACCTTGCGCCCGCGCTCGTCCGGCTCACGATGGGCGCGGTCCAGCTCGGCGGCGACGCGATAGGAGATGGCACGGGCCGCCTGCGTCTTGGCGCGCATGTCCATCAGCATGCGTCGTACATCCGGGTGGACGAGGATGGGGCTCATCGGCGCGCCTTTGGGCGCATCGAGCGCGGTGCCCTGCTTGCGTTCGCGCGCGAAGGACAGCGCCTGCTGATAGGCCCGCTCGGCGATGGCGACGCCCTGGAGCGCGACGTTGAGGCGGGCATTGTTCATCATCGTGAACATGCAGGCGAGGCCGCGGTTCTCCTCGCCGATCAGCCAGCCGATCGCGCCGCCCTTGTCGCCGAAGGCCATGGAGCAGGTCGGCGAGGCGTGGATGCCGAGCTTGTGCTCCAGCCCCGAGCAGCGCAGATCGTTATGAGCGCCGAGCGAGCCGTCTTCGTTCACCAGGTATTTCGGAACGAGGAACAGCGAGATCCCGCGCGTGCCGGCCGGGGCGTCGGGCAGGCGCGCGAGCACGAGATGGATGATGTTCTCCGTCAGATCGTGCTCGCCATAGGTGATGAAGATCTTCTGGCCGGTGATGCGATAGGTGCCGTCCGGCTGGCGCTCGGCCTTCGAGCGCAGGGCGTTGAGGTCGGATCCGGCCTGCGGCTCGGTGAGGTTCATCGTGCCCATCCATTCGCCGGAGACGAGCTTGGCGAGATAGGTCTCTTTCAGATGCTCCGAGCCATGGGTGTGGATGGCCTCGATCGCGCCGACGGTCAGCAGGGGGCCGAGCGCGAAGGCGAAAGCGGCGGAGTTCCACATCTCGATGCAGGCCGATTGCAGCAGGGTCGGCAGGCCCTGCCCACCATAGGCTTCCGGGCCCGGCAGCGCGTTCCAGCCCGCATCCGCCCAGGCGCGATAGGCCTCCTTCCAGCCCGGGGGGGTGGTGACCTCGCCATCCGCCAGCTTGGCGCCATAGGCGTCGCCGACCCGGTTCAGCGGCGCGATGACGTCGGCCGCGAATTTCGCGGCCTCCTCCAGCACGGCCTCGCCGACCCCGCCTTCCAGTTCCGGTGCGAGCCCCTCGGCCTGCAGGGCGTCGAGCCCGCCGACATGGCGCATCGTCGCCAGCATGTCGGAAACCGGAGCCTGATATTGCATGGTCGTCTCCCTTCGGTCCGGTTTCCCGATAGTTCGGGCGTCCGGCACCGTTTTTTGCCGTTGCCGCGATGGTAGCGAGGAACTATCCCCTTCGCCATGCGCAGGGCCGCGACCTTCGGCGGAGAAGCCGCGCACAGACTTAGTTTATATGTAAACAATATCCGGTCAATCGTGTGAACGAGCCTCGCAAGACCAGGCGCCTCGGCGCGGACGGGACGGGCATCGCCGAGGCGGCCGCGCTTTTGCGCGCGGGCGGGCTCGTCGCGCTGCCGACCGAAACCGTCTATGGCCTGGCGGCGGACGCCACCTCCGGGACTGCGGTGGCGGGCATCTACGCCGCCAAGGAGCGCCCGAGCTTCAACCCGCTGATCGCGCATCTGCCCGATCTCGAGGCGGCGCGGGCGCAGGGCGTGTTCGACGCGGCGGCTGGTGCGCTCGCCGCAGCCTTCTGGCCCGGCCCGCTGACGCTGGTCGTGCCGGTCTCGCCCGGCTGCACGGTGAGCGAACTCGCCCGGGCGGGCCTTTCTTCGGTCGCGCTGCGCGTGCCGGCCCATCCGGTGGCGCTGGCGGTTCTGCAAGCGGCCGGCCGGCCGATCGCCGCCCCTTCCGCCAATCGCTCCGGCCGCATCAGCGCCACCAGCGCCGCCCATGTGCTGGCCGATCTCGACGGGCGGATCGACGCGGTTCTGGATGGCGGGCCGACCGAGGTCGGCGTCGAATCGACGATCGTCGCCTGCCTCGAAGCCGGCCCGACGCTGCTGCGGCCGGGCGGCGTGCCGCGCGAGGCGATCGAGGCCGTGCTCGGCCGGCCATTGGCGGATGCGGGCACGGCGGGCCATGCGCCCATCTCGCCGGGGCTGCTGGCGTCGCATTATGCGCCGGCGGCGAATGTGAGGCTTGATGCCGAAGGGCCGCGCGCCGGGGAGGCCTGGCTCGGCTTCGGGCCGGACGCGACACAGTGGCCCGTCGCGCTCAATCTCAGCCCCTCCGGCGATCTGCGGGAGGCCGCCGCCCATCTCTTCGGCCATCTGCGCCGTCTCGACGAAGCCGGCTGCGACACCATCGCCGTGGCGGCGATCCCGCAGGACGGGCTCGGCGAGGCCATCAACGACCGGCTGAGGCGGGCCGCAGCGCCGCGCTAGCTTTTCATCGGTCTAACTTGCAACGACGCAAGATTTCGGGTTGCGTGCGCATGAAAGGACGTGCGCGATGAATCCGAAGCTCGCCTGGGACGATTTCCGCCTGGTCAAGGCGATCGCCGACCATGACGGGCTCACCGGCGCGGCCGCGGCGCTTTCCGTCAATCATTCGACCGTGTTCCGCCGCCTCGGCCAGATCGAGGATCTCATCGGCATGCCGCTCTTCGAGCGGCGCAAGACCGGCTATGTCGCGACAGTGGCCGGGGCCGAGATGGCCGCGCTCGCCGGCCGCATGGATGAGGACGTCACCGCCTTTGCGCGGCGCCTGGCGGGGCGGGACGTCGCACCGGCCGGCGAATTGCGCATCACCACCACCGACACGCTGCATCTGCATGTGCTGATTCCGATCATCGCCGCGTTCCGCTCCCAGCATCCGGCGATCAGGCTGGACGTGGTACTCGGCGGGCAGGCGCTGAACCTGTCGAAGCGGGATGCCGACATCGCCATCCGCGCCAGCGATTCGCCAGGCGAGACGCTGGTGGGCCGGCGCGTGGCGACTCTGGCTTGGGCGATCTACGGCCGCGTGGAAGACGAGGCTCAGGCGGGTGGCGATCCGCGTTCGCTGTTCCAGCGGGACTGGGTTTCGCTCGGCGACCAGCTCTCGCATCTGAAAGCCGCCCGCTATGTGCGCGAGCATGTCGAGCCGGAGCGGATCGCGATGAAATCCTCGGCGGTGCTGGGCCTGACCGAGGCGGTGGAGCGCGGGCTCGGCATCGGCCCCCTGCCCTGCTTCATCGCCGATCAGCGGCCCGGCCTCAGGCGCCTGTCGCCGCCCAATCCCGATTTCGCGACGGGGCTGTGGGTTCTGACCCACCCCGATATCCGCCATGTGCCGCGCGTGCGCGCCTTCATGGATTTCTGCAGCGCCGAGCTGATGCGGCTGCGGGCGCTGTTCGAAGGCACCGGCTGAGGCGAGTATAACCTCAGGCGGGCTGCGGGGCCGCCCGCTCGACGGGACGCTCGACGATCGGCAGGTTGATCAGCGCGGAGGCCACGCCAAGCGCGACCGACAGCCACCAGACGAACTGGTAGTTCCCCATCGCCTCGTAGAACACGCCACCGAGCCAGACCCCGAGAAAGCCGCCGACCTGATGCGAGAAGAAGGCGAAGCCATAGAGCATCGCCATGTATTTTGTGCCGAACATCAGCATGACCAGCGAGGAGGTCGGCGGCACGGTGGAGAGCCAGAACAGGCCGATGACGACGCCGAAGGTGATCGCCGTGAGCGGGCTCGCCGGCAGCATGATGAAGGCGGCGATCGCCACCGCCCGGCCGAGATAGATCCAGGCCAGCAGATGCCGCTTGGGCATGCGGGTCGAGAGCCAGCCGGAGGAGAGCGAGCCCACCGCATTGGCGAGGCCGATCACCGCGAGCGTCCAGCCGCCGACCCAGGCGGGCAGGCCGGCATCCTTGAGATACGCCGGCATATGCACTGTGATGAAGGCGAGCTGGAAGCCGCAGGTGAAGAAGCCCAGCACGAGCAGCACATAGCTGCGATGCCGGAAGGCCTCGGTCAGCGCCTGTTTGACCGACTGGTTCGGCAGGTTGGCCGCTGCTGCGGCGGCGGCCGTGCCGGTGCGTCTCGTCGCCAGGACGACAGAGATCGGCAGGATCGGCAGCAGCGTCACCGCGAACATGACGAGCGCCTGCTGCCAGCCGAGGGTGTCGATCAGGATGTTGCCGATCGGCGGGAACAGGAACTGGCCGAAGGAGCCCGCCGCCGTGCCGGCGCCGAAGGCCATGGGACGCCACTGTTCCGGCAGCAGCTTGCCGAAGGCTGCGAGCACGAGATTGAAGGAGCAGGCCGAAAGACCGAAGCCGATGAGCACGCCCGCGCCCAGATGCAGCTGCAGCGGCGTCGTTGCATAGGCCATGGTTACGAGGCCGGCGGCATAGAGCACGGCGCCGACGCAGAGCACGCGCACCGTACCGAATCGATCCGCGATGGCGCCGGCGAAGGGCGCGCCCAGCCCCCAGAGCAGGTTCTGGATCGCGAGAGCCAGGCCGAAGGTGTCGCGACCCCAGTGGAACTGGAGCGTCATCGGCAGCTGGAACAGCCCGGCGCTTGCGCGCGGGCCGAAGGTGATCAGGGCGATGAGGCAGCCGGCCGCCACGATGATCTCGGGCGCATAGCCGCGGCCGGGGCGCGCTGGGATGTCGGACATGGGCTGCGCTCCGGCGGATGATGTCGTAGCAGGATAGCGAGGAGCCCGTGCGCCGACTATTGCGTTTTCGTGAAGCCGGACATCACGGGCGAAGATGGCCGGGTTGAGCGCCGTTAACCGCCGCTCAACCTTACCGTGAGGATAACAGAGGGCGAAAGGTTCATCGGCGCGAGTCGGCCTTTCGTCCCATGTTCCCGTAACGGGCCGTCGCTTTGAGTCATTTGCGTCTTCACAGGCACAGGCGTGGCAAGCCCCGGCTCGGGCTGCGATGGGCTGCCGGGACGACGGCGCCCTGGGCCCTCTCCATGGGGCTGCTAGTGTCCTTCACCGCATCCGCCGGGCAGAATTTCGGGCCGAGCGGCCTGCCGCAGACCACGATCGGCCGCAGCGAGCCGGCGCCCGCCTCGGAACTCGCCGAAGGCCCCTCCATGCTCGTCGCCGCCAGCGCCTTCCGCTTGCCGGGGCTGGCGCTCAGCTCGGCGATCGTGCGCACGCATCTGTCCTTCGAGGATCCCGAGCGGCGGATCGTGGTCGATCCGCGCCAGCCGCGCGAGGATCTCAAGCGCGCGGCCGGCAGCTTCCCGCAAGTCGACCGCAGCGCCAAGGGCGACCTGCTGCCGAGCCTGCGGCCCGGCATCTCCGGCCACCCGTCGCTGGAGCTGGAGCGCGTGGTCTTCGGCGACACTCAGCCCAAGCTGATCTCTGGTGGCTTCATCGAGGGCCCGCGCGCCGGCGAGCTGGACCAGCCCGGCGGCTTCGAGCCCTATGCGGCCGATGAGGGTTTGACGGACCCCGCCTTGTCGGATTCCTCGCCCGTCTCGCTGAAGCCGCGCATCACCTCGGCGCGACAGGCCGAACTGCATCTGGAAAGCATCGACGGCTCCTCGCCGCTCGTGCCGGCCGCCTCGCAGCGAGCCTCGTCCACGCCGTCCTCCCGGATCGCGATGGCGGAGACGACGCCGGCCGCCTTCTCGGGCCATGTCGCGCGGCCGGGAGACACCCGCATCGCGCTGGCGGCCGCCCCTGCCGCGCGCGATCTGCGCCTCGCGCTGCCCGGCGAGCGTCAAATCTATACCGGGCTGATCGCGCCGCAGGATATGGCCCGCGAACAGCGCTGCCTCGCGGAGGCGGTGTATTTCGAGGCGCGCTCGGAATCCTTCGACGGTCAGGCCGCCGTGGCGCAGGTCGTGCTCAACCGGGCCAAAAGCGGGCTTTACCCCAGCAGCATCTGCGGCGTCGTCTACCAGAACTCGAACCGGTATCTATCCTGCCAGTTCACCTTCACCTGCGAGGGCAAGTCGCTGCGCATCACCGAGCCCGCCCCCTGGCGCGACGCGGTGCGCATCGCGCGCGAGGTCTATGAGGGCACGCTCTACCTCGCCGAAGTCGGCGCCTCGACGCATTATCACGCCAGGTATGTGCGCCCCGGCTGGGCCAAGCGGCTGAAGAAAATGGACACGATCGGCCAGCACGTCTTCTACCAGCTGCGTCCGGGACAGACCTGAGCGGGCCAGCAGAGTGGGGGCCGGTCCCGGAGATGCGCGCGGAAAACCGCTCAAATCGCTGCGATTTCATTGACCAAGCGGAAAACTGGGTAAAGCGCCTGCGCCTTGCGGGACTGGTTAATTTTACCTTGTTTTAGCGTTTACCTTGCGTTCATCACGGCAAACCGGCTTTCTGGCTGCAACGAAACGGCGCGTGACGCCGGGCAGACAGGGTCAAGGCTCGCAGATGATGGGTTCGCGTTCTTCGCGGCTTCTGGCCGCCTCGGCAGTCTCGGCCGCCCTGCTGACGGGCATCGGCGCAGCCCAGGCCGGCGGCTGCCGTGGCTCGGCCTGCTACAACCTCGTCACCGCCCCGCCGGTCTACGGCACGGTCGACGAGACCGTGCAGGTCCGCCCGCCGCAGGTGCAGCACCGCGTCGTGCCGGCCGAATACGAGACGGTGGTCGATACGGTGATGATCGCGCCGGAGCGCCGGATCCCGCATTATCGCGCAGCGAGCTATGAGACCGTCACCGAGAAGGTGATGATCGCGGCCCCCAGCCGCCGCTGGCAGGTCACCCGCGACGCTTACGGCAATACCGTCGGCTGCTGGGTCGAGGTTCCGGCGCAGTATGGCTATCAGAGCCGCCGCGTCGAGGTGGCGCCGGCCAGCGTGTCCTACGAGACGGTTCCGGCCGTTTACGGGCAGCGCCCCCGCAAGGTGATGGTGCGCCCGACCGAGGTTCTGCGGGAAGAGATTCCCGCAGCCTATGAAACGCGGCAGCGCCAGGTTCTGGTCAGCCCCGGTTCGCAATACTGGTCGCGCTCTCGCTAGTGAGCCGACCGCAGAGTTCCATGTAGACCCTTTGTATCACGGAAAAGACCACTTTACCCCGGCCTCGCGCCGGGGTTTTTTCTTGGCCGGTGCATGGCGTCGTTCAGCCGTTCTGCGCGCACGTCATTCGCTGACGCGGCGCAGCGAACAGCCGAGACGTTCAGGGTCAAAAGCTGGAGTATCATCCGGCGGCAGATGCTTTGGTAGAGCCCAAGCATGACGCCGCTCTCAGAGCACGCTGAGTTTTCGTGGAAACACCCCGTCATCCCGGGCTTGTCCCGGGATCCACGAAGGGCCCCTTGCTCTATGATGGCTTCCGGAGCGGCGCTGCTTCGCAGCTTGTCCGGAATGACGGTCTGGTTCCGTGCGAAATCAGCACGCTCTTAAAAGGAGCGCTCGCCGAGTAGAAAAACGCAGACGCCGATGACGAAGGCCAGGAAGCGGGCCGGCATGCCGACAAGCGTGCCCGGTCCGCGCCCGAGCGCCAATCCTGCGGCCAGTTCCGCCAGGCCCAAACCCAGCAGCACGATCACGAAGGGCGGAAAGGCTCCGTCGCGCGCGACGAAGCCCGATGTCGTGGCGAAGGCCACGACGGCGCCCAGCACCGCACCGAAGGCGATGAACAGGATTTCGCTGCGCGACAGCCGCATCGGGATCAGCGGCGCCGGAAGTTCTGGCGCGGCGGGCCACCCGGAGCCGGTCCGGCGGTCTTCTGGCGGAAATTGATACGGCCGCGATCGAGATCGTAAGGCGACATCTCGACGATGACGCGGTCTCCCGCGATGGTGCGGATGCGGTTCTTCTTCATCTTGCCGGCGGCATAGGCCAGGATGATGTGATCATTGTCGAGCTTGACGCGGTAATTGCCGTCCGGAAGCACCTCGACCACGGTGCCGTCGAATTCAAGCAGTTCTTCTTTCGCCATCTGTCGTCCTTCGTGAGCCCGGAGGCGCTGAGGGGCGGCCGCTGCGCGAAGCGCGGCCAGCCCCAGTTCTGGCTGCGTGCGCTTAGCGCGCGCGCCGCCGGGCGCCGTTGGAGCTTGGGTGCTGTGTTCTTTGCTGCAAGAACGCGACGCCGCCAAGCCCTTCTTTCGCGGAAGAGCCGTCTTTTCGCGGCGCGGCGGCCTCGGAACGCTGGTTGCGCTGCGGCTGCGACGCGCGCTCGGGGCGCTGGGCCTGTTCGGGACGCGCCTGCTGCGGACGGCCCTGACCCTGCGGGCGAGGCTGGCCCTGGCGCTGCTCGCCCTGCGGGCGACCCTGCCCCTGCGGACGGCCCTGCTGCTGGCCGCGCCCGCCGCGCTGGTTCTGCGGCGGCTTCTTCGGGGTACGGCCATCCCAATACGGCACCTCGCCGATCGGGGTCGGCTTGACGCCAGTCAGCTTCTCGATCGCGGCGAGATCGCCGCGCTCTTCCGGCGTGCAGAAGGCGATGGCGATGCCGGCGGCACCTGCGCGCGCCGTGCGGCCGATGCGGTGGACATAGCTCTCCGGCACATTCGGCAGGTCGTAGTTCACGACATGGCTGACGCCGTCGACATCGATGCCGCGGGCGGCGATGTCGGTCGCGACGAGGATGCGCAGCGAGCCGTCGCGGAAGGCGCCGAGGGCACGCTCGCGCTGGCCCTGGCTCTTGTTGCCGTGGATCGCGGCGGCGTCGATGCCCGACTGCTCGAGCTGGCGGACGACCTTGTCCGCGCCATGCTTGGTGCGGGTGAAGACGATGGCGCGGTCGAGCTCGGGAACGTTCAGCGTCTTGGCGAGCAACGCGGGCTTGTTGCCCGGCTCGGTGAAGATCACGCGCTGGTCGATCTTCTCGGCCGTGGTGGCGACGGGCGTCACCGCGACTTCGACCGGGTCGGTGAGATAGGCGGAGGCGATGTCGCGGATCGGCTTCGGCATCGTCGCCGAGAAGAGCAGCGTCTGGCGCTCCTTCGGGATCAGCGTGGCGATGCGGCGCAGAGCATGGATGAAGCCCAGATCGAGCATCTGATCGGCCTCGTCGAGGACGAGGAACTCGATCTCGCGCAGGGAAACCGCGCGCTGATCGACCAGATCGAGCAGGCGGCCGGGCGTGGCGACGAGGATGTCGATCTTCTCGCCCAGCGCTCGGATCTGCTTGCCGACGGGCACACCGCCGAAGATCACCGTCGATTTCAGGGTGGTGAACTGGGCGTAGGAGCGGACCGAGGCCTCGATCTGTGCCGCCAGCTCGCGCGTCGGCGACAGCACCAGCACGCGCACGGCGCGGGGCGACAGGCGCCGCGGGGCGGCCAGGATCTTGTGCAGCATCGGCAGGGTGAAGGCCGCCGTCTTGCCGGTTCCGGTCTGGGCGGCGCCGAGCAGGTCGCGGCCCTTCAGAATATGGGGAATGGCCTGCGCCTGGATCGGCGTCGGCGTCTCATAGCCCTCGGCCGCGAGCGCCTTCAGGAGGGGCTCGGCCAGTCCGAGTTCGGTAAATTTGGTCAAGAAATGTCCTTCCGGACGCCGAGCTGCGAGGGGCACATGTGGGAATCGGCTGCGCCGCAGCCTCGCATTCGGCCATATCGAAAATCGGACCCGCCGGCGAACCGCTAGCCACAGCGCCGGCAGGCCTATCGTGTCGAAGGGGCGGCGGGGACGCCGCCCTCAGGCCTTGTCAGGCGACGGCGAGGTTGCCGGCCGAGGTCTTGCCGGTCTTGCGATCGGCGACCATCTCGTAGGAGACGACCTGACCTTCGAGAAGCTCGCGCAGGCCGGCGCGCTCGACGGCGGAGATGTGGACGAACACGTCCTGGCCGCCGTTCTCAGGGGTGATGAAGCCGTAGCCCTTGGTGGAGTTGAACCACTTCACGGTGCCCTTGTTCATAGGGGTATTCCTTACGTTTCAGATCCGCGTGTCGATGAAGACATGACGCGACGCGCGGACGCCTCGCCATGGCCTTGTAGCGATGTGTGGTGGATCTGATTCGTGACCGTCACGCCCCGTGAGGAACGCCCGGTAGGAGTGGCCAGAACCCGGCCGCATCTCGTCTTACAGCTGCGGTTATAGCGCAAAAGGGCGGCGCGGTCCAGTGCGGCGCCGATTCGGGCTCGGCAGGCCCGCGCCGGGTCCGTCCCCGAACGGTTTTTCGCGGCTCAGCGCGTGCCGAACATGCGGTCGCCCGCATCGCCGAGGCCGGGCACGATATAGCCGTGGTCGTTCAGCCGCTCGTCGATCGCCGCCGTCCAGATGCGCACATCGGGATGAGCGCCGCGCAGCCTCTCGATGCCCTCCGGCGCGGCCAGCAGGCAAACGAAGCGCAGATCCTTCGCGCCGCGCTCCTTCAGCCGCTCGACCGCCGCCACGGCCGAATTGGCCGTCGCCAGCATCGGGTCCATGACCACGATCATGCGGTCGGCGATGTCGGAAGGCGCCTTGAAATAATACTCGACCGCCTGGAGGGTATCGGGGTCACGATAGAGCCCGATATGGGCGACGCGGGCGGCCGGGACTAGCTCGAGCATGCCGTCGAGGAAGCCGACGCCGGCGCGCAGGATCGGCGCGAAGACCAGCTTCTTCCCGGCGATGACCGGCTGCATCGAGCTCTGCAGCGGCGACTCGATCTCGACCAGCACGGTCGGCAGGTCGCGCGTCACTTCGTAGCAGAGCAGCATGCCGATCTCGTTGAGGAGCTGGCGGAAGCTCTTGGTCGAGCGGTCCTTCTGGCGCATCAGCGTCAGCTTGTGCTGCACCAGCGGATGATCGACGACGGTCACACCGTTCTGTTCGGTGGTCATTCGGCTTGTCCCCTTTGCCTCTCGTTCATGCTGCGAGGGCGTTGAAACACCACGTCATCCCGGACGTAGCGAAGCGCAGCTCCGGGATGACGGCGTGGTTCGCTTCGAACCCGTCATGCGTTCAAAATACCGTGCCGTCGCTGACGATGGCGAGCGGCGGGCCGCCATCCACACGCTTTTCGCGGGCGATGCGGCGCCCGGCCGCCCAGGTTCCGCCTTCCAGCACCTTCGCCAGCGGCAGATCCTCCGGCGTGCGGCCGAGGCGCTCGCGCACGGCGGCGCCGATCGCATCCAGCAGGGCGACGGTGAGCGCGCGCCATTCCACCACCAGGGCCGAGGAGACCTCGTGGGCTTTGGTGCGGTCCGCCTCGTGCTTCAGCGCGATCACGCCGCTGTCGAGGAGGAGCCCGCCATTGCGGTATTCCGGCAGGCCGGTGAGGTCGTCCACGTCGACGACCGAGATGCCGGCCCATTGCAGCGGCTCGATCAGCGAATAGGTCAGCCATTGCGAGAGCTTGTGGAAGGGCACCAGCCCGGCCGACGGCCCCTCGCCCCCGATCAGCGGGTGGCGCCAGCTATCCCCCAGCGGCACCCCGGTCACCGTCAGCCGCGAGGGCCAGATGCCGCCGAACGTGCCCAGCACTTCGCCGAGCAGGCAGGGCGCGCGCACCGTGCCGGTCTCGGCCGCGGCGGCGAAACGGTCGAAGAGGGCGCCGGGACGGCCCAGCCCCTGCCGCTCCAGCTCCTCGCCCAGCCGGTTGAGCAGCGCGGCGCGCCCCTCGACGGCGAGGAGCAGATTGCCCGGCCCGGCCTGGAAACCCTGCGCCAGCGCCGCCGCATCGAGCCGCTTCAGCCCCTTCGCATCGGCACGGTAAGGATCGGCGGGATCGGAGGAGAACAGGCCCGCGGCGAACATGTCGAGCGAGGCGAGCGCCAGCCCTTCCGAACGGCCGATGGCACGGCCCGTCGCCCCGTCGCGATAGCGCCAATCCGCTCCAGCGCCGGCATCGAGCAGCACGCTGACGATGGCGAGGTCGTAGGCGGCGCGGCCGCGCGCATGCGCATCGGGAAAATCCGCCTCAGCAGCGAGTTTTCGCCAGCGGTCATCGCCGTCCAGCACGAAATGGCGCCAGCGCGCATGGAAAGGAATGTCCAGCGTCGGATAGTTCGCGCGGATCGTGTCCAGCACGTAATCGGCGCAAGCCTCCAGCCGCTCGGGATGGACGGTGAAGTGGAGCAGGCGGCCAGCGCGGCCGAGCTCGAGCATCTCATGGGCGCGCGCGCGGACGGCGGCGGGCTTGAGCAAGGCGCGCACCGCCTCGGAATTCCGGTCAGGCATGGGCTCAGAACTTGTCGAGGTCGCGGCCGACCGTGGCCTTGAGGGCGTTGTCGCCCGGCGCGCCGTCGGGCGAGTAGTAACCGGCGGCCTTCTTGGCCTCGATCTCGACCGAGGCGTCGGGCGGGATCAGCTCGGGCGGGATGGCGACCCGCTCGCCGATCTCGATGCCGCTTTCGACCATGGCGTCGTATTTCATGTTCGACATCGACATCAGCCGGTCGATCCGCGTGATGCCGAGCCAGTGCAGCACGTCCGGCATCAGCTGCTGAAAGCGGGCATCCTGCACGCCGGCGACGCATTCGGTGCGCTCGAAATAGGTCGCGGCGGAGTCGCCGCCCTCCTGACGCTTGCGGGCATTGTAGACGAGGAACTTCGTCACCTCGCCGAGCGCCCTGCCCTCCTTGCGGTTGTAGACGATGAGGCCGACGCCGCCGCTCTGGGCCTCCTTCACGCATTCCTCGATGCCGTGGGTGAGATAGGGCCGGCAAGTGCAGATGTCGGAGCCGAACACGTCCGAGCCGTTGCACTCGTCATGGACGCGGCAGGCGATGCGCTTCTTCGGATCCGACAGGGCCGAAACCTCGCCCATGACATAGGCGGTGATCGAGCCGATCGGCGGCAGGAAGACCTTCATGTCCGGCCGCGTCACCAGTTCGGGATACATGCCGCCGGTCTGCTCGAAGAGGGTGCGGCGCAGCTCGTTTTCGGTGGTGCCGAAACGCTCGGCGATGCCCGGCAGATACCAGACCGGATCCACCGCGATCTTGGTGACGGAAATGTCGCCGGACGAATGCAGGATATGGCCATCCGCCGCGAGGCGGTGGGCGCCCATCGCCGCCAGGATCTCGGGCAGGTTGAGCCTCGCCTTGGTGATCGCGATCGAGGGGCGCACATCGACGCCCTCCCCGATAAGCCCGCCGAAATCCTGCGCGACGCTGTGGCCGAAGGGGTCGAGCGAGACGATCTTCTTGGCATCGGCCCATTGCGGCTGCGGCGGCACCTCGGCGGTGGGATGGGTGTTGGTCAGATCGGGGCGCTGCGAGGGGTTCATCGCGCGGGCCGAGATCGCGAGCGCGCGATAGACCGAATAGGAGCCGCCATGGGCGCCGATGACGTTTCGATCGGCCGGGTTGGTGGTGGAGGCGATGATCGGCCCGCGCTCGGCGGCGCTGGGCGCGCCCCATCGGATCGGGAAGCGCGCGACCGCGCTGCCGGGCTCGGGATGGGAGGTGAGCCTGATATGGCCCGTGCGGTTCGGCGCGTTCATCGCTGCTGCCCCTGCGAAGTCCTGCAATAGCAAAGGGCCCCGGACGGTGGCGTCCGGGGCCCTCTGGACCTCACGAAGTCTGGACCAGCATCGAGGCGTCGTCAATTGCGGCGCAGCATGACGGGATGATTGCCAAAGCCCTCATCCTGAGGAGCCGCGCCAGCGGCGTCTCGAAGGATGTTTCCTGACGTTCGGGAGCCCTCTGGAGCGCCCTTCGAGACGGGCCTTCGGGCCTCCTCAGGACGAGGGCTCGAGGGGCCGATCAGTCGCTCAGAATACGGCGAGATAGCGCAGCAGCGAGATGATGCCGATCACGATGACGATGATCTGGACGATGTTCTTGATCTGCCCGTCGAGCGGCAGCATGCGCACCAGATAGAGCACCACACCGATGACGAGGATGGTGATCAGCAGGGAAATGAGGATGTTCATTGCAAATTCTCCGTCTCACGGCCGGATGCCGGCCCCCCGGGCAGCCGCCGCGACGCATTCGCAAACGGTGTCGGCCCGGAGAGGAGAACGTCGCTGGGCGGAATTAGGTTCCGCTGCGGGAGTTTGCCGGCGAAGGGGTTGCCTTCCCCGGGAGTGGGCAAAGAACCGCGACATGGAACCCCTCTCCCGGATGGGAGAGGGGCAGGGGTGAGGGAAGGCCATTAGACCATTAGAGCATCGACCTTACCGCGGCAGCGGTCAGGTCACGGCCACAACGTCCGACGGCCGACCCCTCACCCCTGCCCCTCTCCCTCCGGGAGAGGGGTTCCCCGCGTTATCCGTGCCCGATCCGGCGATGCGGTCGAAATCCGCGACCGCGCGCGTCGCCTGGCGCAGCTGGTTCAACAGCTTCAGGCGGTTGGCGCGCTGGGCCGGGTCGGGGTCGTTCACCGTGACCTTGTCGAAGAAGGCGTCGACGGCGGGACGCAGCTCAGCGAGCGCGGCCATGGCGCCCTCGTAATCCTCGGCGGCGACGGCGGCTTCCGCCTTCGGCGTCGCCTGGCTCAGCGCGACGGCGAGCGCCTTCTCCTCGATCAAGCCGGCCTCGGCGATGAGCTGGAGATCGGGAGTGCCGGCGAAAGCGCCCTCCCCGTCCTTCTTCTCCTCGGCGCGCAGGATGTTGGCTGCGCGCTTGTAGCCGGCGAGCAGGTTCCGGCCGTCCTCGGTGTCGAGGAAGCGGCCGAGCGCACCGACGCGGCGGGTGATGAGGAGGAGGTCGTCGTTACCGGCGCCGCCCTCGCCCAGCACGGCGTCGACAAGATCATGCCGCGCGCCCTGGTCGCGGAGCATGACCTTCAGGCGGTCGTGGAAGAAG
Organism: Allobosea sp.; assembly: GCF_048595345.1. Taxonomy (GTDB): domain Bacteria; phylum Pseudomonadota; class Alphaproteobacteria; order Rhizobiales; family Beijerinckiaceae; genus Allobosea. The sequence continues at coordinate 1,476 of NZ_JBMDWH010000084.1, read as the reverse complement.
GAGAGGAGGTCTTCCACCCGCTCGTCAATCGCAGCCCCATAGCGCGGGTGATCAATACGTAGGTTCGCATCATGGTCGAAGTTGCCTTCTGAAATTTCTTCATCGGGCACCTCGGGCACTAAGCCGATTGACCTACGACTGACAAACTCCTGAACCAAGTCGGCATCAGCAATATCAGATAGATTTGCTTCGTCCCGTCGGAGAGCATCAAGGTAGCGATCTTGGGCAATCTTTAAAGCCATTTGGTTTGCCCGAACGAGGATATCGGATTTCAATCTGACCGCATTCTCCACTACCAACCGAATAACCCCCAACGCCGCGCGCCTCAGCGCATAAGGGTCCTTGCTCCCGGTCGGCTTCTCGTCGATGGCCCAGAAGCCGACCAGCATGTCGAGCTTGTCGGCCAGCGCGACCGCCACCGAGACCGGATCGGTCGGGACCCGGTCGGAGGGGCCGAGCGGCTTGTAGTGCTCCTCGATCGCGGCGGCGACGCTCGGGTCCTCGCCCTGCAATTCCGCATATTTGCGGCCCATCAGGCCCTGCAGTTCCGGGAATTCGCCGACCATCTCGGTCGGCAGATCGGCCTTGGCGAGCTTGGCGGCGCGCTCGGCCTTGTCCGGATCGGCGCCGACGATGGGGGCGAGTTCCCGCGCCAGCGCGGCGATGCGCTGGACGCGCTCGCCTTGCGTGCCGAGCTTGGCGTGGAAGACGACGCCGAGCTTGTCGAGCTTGGCCATGCGCTGATCGAGCGGCTTCGACAGATCGAGGCCAAGCTTCTCGGCGCTCTCCTTCAGCGTCTCGAGATCGGGCAGAGCGCCGCGATCGGTCTGCCAGAAATAGGCGGCGTCCGAGAGGCGGGCGCGCACGACGCGGCCATTGCCGGCGGTGATCGCCTGCCCGCCATCGCTGGCGATCAGGTTCGAGGTCAGCAGGAAGCGGTTGGCGATGGCGCCCGTCGCCGGGTCGCGCAGCACGAAGCATTTCTGGTTGGCGCGAATGGTGGCGCGGATCGCCTCGCCCGGGATTTCCAGAAAGCGCTCCTCGAAGGAGCCCATCAGCACGACCGGCCATTCGACGAGGCCGGCGACCTCCTCCAGCAGCCCCTCATCCTCGACCAGGTCGAGCCCCTGCGCGAAGGCGAGGTTGCGCGCGTCGGTGAGGATGATCTCCTTGCGGCGGTCGGCATCGAGCACGACCTTCGCCTTCTCCAGCGAGGTCATGTAGTCGTCGAGGCGCTTCACCGTGATCGGCCCCGGCGCATGGAAGCGGTGGCCATAGGTGACATTGCCGGAGACGATGCCGTCAACCTCGAAGGGCACGATCTCGGTGTCCTCGGTCTCGGCGCCGAAGGTGCAGAGGATCGAATGCAGCGGGCGCACCCAGCGCAGGCTGGCGCCGGCCGCCGAGGCCTTGCCCCAGCGCATCGATTTCGGCCAGGGGAAGGCGCGGATCACCGCCGGCACGATCTCGGCGATG
>NZ_JBMDWH010000083.1:0-10270 GCF_048595345.1 Allobosea sp. | reverse complement strand
AAGGTCGTCGTCGTCGATTTCGATGTCGGGCTGCGCAATCTCGACCTCGTGATGGGCGCCGAGCGCCGCGTCGTCTACGACCTCGTCAACGTCATCCAGGGCGAGGCCAAGCTCACCCAGGCGCTGATCCGCGACAAGCGGCTGGAGACGCTCTACCTGCTGCCGGCCTCGCAGACCCGCGACAAGGACAACCTTACCGCCGAGGGTGTCGAGACCGTGATCGGTGCGCTGCGCCACGCCTTCGACTGGGTGATCTGCGACAGCCCGGCCGGCATCGAGCGCGGTGCGACGCTGGCGATGCGCCATGCCGATGTCGCCATCGTCGTCACCAATCCGGAAGTCTCCTCGGTGCGCGATTCCGACCGCATCATCGGCCTGCTCGATTCCAAGACGATCAAGGCCGAGAATGGCGAGCGCATGGAGAAGCACCTTCTGCTCACCCGCTACGACCCCGTCCGGGCCGAGCGCGGCGACATGCTCAAGGTCGATGACGTGCTGGAGATCCTCTCGATCCCGCTGCTCGGCATCATTCCCGAGAGCATGGACGTGCTGCGCGCCTCCAATGTCGGCTCGCCGGTGACGCTGGCCGACGAGAAGAGCGCCCCGGCGCTCGCCTATTTCGACGCCGCCCGCCGCCTCGAAGGCGAGACGCTGCCGATCACCGTGCCGGGCGAGCGGCGCGGCAGCTTCTTCGGCAAGTTCTTCGGAAGGAAAGCGGCATGAGCCTGCTCCGCTTCTTCCACCGCCGCCAGTCGGCCCCCGCCGCGCGCGAGCGCCTGCAGGTGCTGCTGGCGCATGAGCGCGCCGCCGTCGGCGATTCCGACCTCGTGACCAAGCTGCGCGACGAAATCCTGCGCGCGATTTCCAAGCACATGCAGGTCGACGACGACAAGGTCAGCGTCCGCATGGAGCGCGGCGCGCAGGTTTCGACGCTGGCGGTCGATATCGAGATCCCGTTCGATGCGGGCCGGAAAGCGGCCTGAGGCCGCCTTGCCATCGCCGACAGTTCCAGAAGGCGGCCCAAGGGCCGCCTTTTCCGTTCAGGCGTTCTTGAAGTCGGGCTTCCGCTTCTCGACGAAGGCGGTCATGCCCTCCTTCTGGTCCTGCGTGCCGAAGAGCGAGGAGAAGATCCGGCGCTCGAATCGCAGACCCTCATGCAGCGTCGTCTCGAAGGCGCGGTCCACCGCCTCCTTGGCCATCATCACAGACGGCAGCGACTTGGCGGCGATCGCGTCCGCCGCCTTCAGCGTCTCGGTCATCAGATCGGCGAGCGGCACGATGCGGGCGACGAGGCCGGCGCGCTCGGCCTCCTGCACGTCCATCATCCGGCCGGTGAGGCACAGATCCATCGCCTTGGCCTTGCCGACCGCCTTGGTCAGGCGCTGCGAGCCGCCGGCGCCGGGAATGACGCCGAGATTGATCTCCGGCTGGCCGAACTTCGCATTGTCCGCCGCGATGATGAAATCGCACATCATGGCGAGCTCGCAGCCGCCGCCGAGCGCGAAGCCCGCCACCGCCGCGATGATCGGCTTGCGGCGCTGCCCGATGCGGTCCCAATCGGCGAATTTGTCGTCGAGATAGGTCCCGGGGAAGGTGCGGCTCTGCATCTCCTTGATGTCGGCGCCAGCGGCGAAGGCCTTTTCCGAGCCGGTGACCACGACGCAGCCGATGCTGGCGTCGCGCTCGAACCCGTCCAGCGCCGCATTGATCTCGCCGATCAGCTGGCCGTTCAGCGCGTTCAGCGCCTGCGGCCGGTTGAGCGTGATCACGCCGACGCGGCCCTTGGTCTCGACGAGAATGGTCTCATAAGCCATGGCGGCCTCCCCGATTGGTGCTGTTGGCAGAAGGTTTAGCGGGCTCGCGGCCGCGAAGTCCACGGGCAGGAGGCGCACGACCGGATGCGCGAACACGACCAGGCCCGCCGCCGCCCGTGGATCCGCACCCCGGCCTTGCGCGTATTGCTGTGCAAGCGCCGCCGAAACGGCCCGCTCGATCACAGGGAGGCCGTCATGAAATCCATCCTTCTCGCCGCCATCGCGGCACTGACCCTCGCCGGATGCGCCGGCGGCGCCATGACCGCGCAGGGCACGGCGGGCAAGGCGCCCGAGCCGCGCAAGCGCATCGACGCCGCGCGCTTCTATTCCGGCACCTGGCGCGAGATCGCCCGGCGGCCGATGACGATCACCGATGGCTGCGTCGCCGGCGCCACCGAATACGGCCCGAACCGCCAGGGCGGCATCGAGGTGCTGGATTCCTGCCGCATGGGCAGCCCCAAGGGCGAACTCAAGACGGTCGGCGGGCCGGGCACGATCCTCGACCCCGGCTTCAACGCCAAATTGCGCGTCGACTACAAGCTCTTCGGCGTCGTGCCGGTGCAGCGCGATTACTGGGTGCTGGATCGCGCCGAGGACTACAGCTGGTTCATCTCGGCCGACCCGACCTTCCGCGACCTCTACATCTTCACCCGCGATCCGCAGATCGGCGCCGCACAGCGCAACCGCCTCGTCCAGCGCGCCGCGGCGCTCGGCTACGACGTCTCGAAGCTGGAATTTCCCGAGCAACCGAAGCGCTGAGATCGCTCCGCGACCCGGATCAGGCACCCTCCGTCATGGTCGGGCTTGTCCCGACCATCCACGTCTTGGCTGGTCGAGCGTCGTGTTCAAGACGTGGATGCTCGCCACCAGGGCGAGCATGACGGGGAGGATCCCGCGCATGCGTCTCCGTCCGCCCGCGTCTCCGCGTTCGTGAGAGAATGAGGGGCAGCGGAGCGCCGCGAGGCGCGAGGGTATCAAGCCGCTTCCATTGAGCCAGGATGCGGCGCGGAGGGATTGAGCCACCCTCCGCACGCCCCGTGGCGCTCCGCTTTCGGCGTTCTTAAGTCTGCGGGCCGCGCTTATAAGGAAGGCCTCTCCTCCGGTGTCTCGTCCGCCCGGTGGCGCTTCGGCCGCAGGCGTCGGATGGAAGGGGCTGATCCCTCGCCGGCCCGACACGGCCTCGTCGCCATCTTGCTCGCGAAACGCCGTTCGCGCCGCCTTGCCGTCCAGCGAGCTCCTCGCACAGGGATCGTAGTGTCCCCAGGGCGGTGCCCCGCAGCCTCCCGGGAGCGGATCGTGACTCCACCCGCAGGCGCCGACCCCACCCCCACCAACGGCACACCTCCGGATGGCTGCCCCTCGGCGATGAGGTGGTGGCAGGTTAGGGGTGTAGCGGAAGGCGGGGATAAGTTTCTACGCAGAGGCGCCAGAACCGCGACACGAACCCCTCTCCCGGATGGGAGAGGGGCAGGGGTGAGGGTGTGCGGTTGCCACAGAAGGCTCAGACAAAGCTGCTCGCCGCCGTGCGGATAGCAGCAATTACCGCATCCCGGTCAATGATAACGTCCGCATTCCGGAAGCGGATCACAGTCAAACCGTGTCGCTCGATTTCGGCCGTCCGCTCCGTGTCATAATCGGCTTCCCAGCCATGCTGGCGTCCATCGAGTTCGATGATCAGCTTTCGGTCGATGCAGAGGAAATCGACGGTGTAGCCCAGCAGCGGCACCTGCCGGCGGAACTTGAGGCCGTCCAGCCCGCGGTTGCGGAGGAGCGACCAGAGGATGTCTTCGGCTTCGGTGGAGCGGCGCCGAAGCTTTCGGGCAAATTGTCGTTGCTCAGTGGTCACGGTTATCATGCTGATGCGGATCGCATCCACGATCAACGGCACACCCTCACCCCTGCCCCTCTCCCATCCGGGAGAGGGGTTCCCCGCGCCTCGTTGTGTCGGGCAGCGCCCACCTCCTACCGCCTTCTCGGCTGACACTGCTCGCAATAAAACGTCGAGCGGCCCGACTGCACCAGCCGCTTCACCAGCCTGCCGCAGCCCGGTGTGACGCAAAGCTCGCCTTCGCGGTCGTAGACCTTGAAACGGTGCTGGAAATAGCCGAGCGAGCCGTCGGCATGGGCGAAGTCGCGCAAGGTCGAGCCGCCGGCGGCGACCGCCTCCTCCAGCACCTCGCGGATGATGCGGGCGAGTTCATGCGCCACAGGGCGCGGGCGGCCGGTCGGGGTCGCGATGCTGCCCGCCGCGGCCTCGGGGTGGAGGCCGGCGCGGAACAGCGCCTCGCAGACATAGATGTTGCCGAGGCCCGCCACGAGGCGCTGGTCGAGCAGTGCGGCCTTGAGCGGCGCGATCTTGCCGGAAAAGAGCGCGGCCAGCGTCTCGCCGGAGAGCTCGTTGCCGAGCGGCTCGATGCCCATGCCGGCGAAATGCTTCGACGTCGCCAGCTCGGCGCGTGGGACGAGATCCATGAAGCCGAAGCGGCGGACGTCGTTATAGGTGATGCGTGCGCCCGATCCCATCTCGAACACGACATGATCGTGGATGAGGTGCCGGCCGATCTCGTTGTAGAAGGCGCCGGGCTCGACCGGGGGCGTGCCGGGCGCCTCGACCACGAAGCGCCCGCTCATGCCCAGATGCATGATCAGCGCCTGCCCGTCATCGAGATCGGCGACGAGATATTTCGCCCGCCGCGACAGGGCCTCCACGCGACGCCCGCTCACCCGCTCGGCGAAGCGGTCCGGCAGCGGGAAGCGCAGATCCGGCCGGCGCAGATCGACACGGGCGAAGCGCTCGCCCAGCATCGCCGGCTCGAGGCCACGCCGCACGGTTTCGACCTCGGGAAGTTCGGGCATTCCTCGCCTCTGTCGTAAAGCCTGCGTCGAGAGGGCCCGCGACAAGCCCGCCGCCTTTGGCTATTCATCGGCCGGGCCGAAAACAAGGTCCGCTTCTCAGAAGGTCCGCCGAACCGTGACAGCAGCCTCCGACACCACCCATTTCGGCTTCGAGACCGTGCCGCTCGCCGAGAAGCAGGCCAAGGTCGACGACGTCTTCCACAAGGTGGCGGGACGCTACGACCTGATGAACGATCTGATGTCGGCCGGCCTGCACCGGGCCTGGAAGAGCGCGCTGCTGACCGCGATCAACCCGCCGAAGGACAGGGCCTTCCAGCATCTCGACGTCGCGGGCGGCACGGGCGACGTGGCGTTTTCCGTGCTGGAGGCGGGCGGGCCGCTGACCGAGGTCACCGTGCTGGACATCAACGCCGATATGCTGCGCGTCGGGCGCGAGCGGGCCGACAAGCGCTTTCCGGACGACGATCGCATCCGCTTCGTGCAGGGCAATGCCGAGGAGCTCGGCCTGCCCGACAATCATTTCGACTGCTACACCATCGCCTTCGGCATCCGGAACGTGCCGCGCATCGACAAGGCGCTGGCCGAAGCCAATCGCGTGCTGAAGCGCGGCGGGCGGTTCCTGTGCCTCGAATTCAGCCATGTCGACGTGCCGCTGCTCGACAAGGTCTACGAGGCCTATTCCTTCAACGTCATCCCGCCCATGGGCCGGATGGTGATGGGCGAGGCCGAGCCCTACCAGTATCTCGTCGAATCGATCCGGAAATTTCCCCGGCCTCAGGCTTTTGCGAACATGATCGCGGAGGCGGGCTTCCGCCGGGCCAAATTCACGCCGATGACCGGCGGGGTGGTGGCGCTGCATTCCGGCTGGAAGCTGTGATGCTTCGTGCCCCGTCATGGTCGGCCTCGTGCCGACCATCCACGTCTTGCGACGCGGATGAAGGGAAGACGTGGATGCTCGGGACAAGCCCGAGCATGACGGATCGGCTGTGTGCCGCACGGGCGAGAACCGCATGATCTCCTCGCTCTTCCACCTCGCCCGCAGCGCGCGCGTCGGCTTCGTGCTGGCGCGGGAGGGCGCGCTGGCACTGATCGACCCCTCCGTCCTGCCGCCGCTGGCGCGTGGGGGCATTCGCCTCGGCCGGCTGATCGAACGGCGCGGCGCCGGCTCCTCGGCCAAGCGGCTGGCGGCGGCGCTGTCGCGACTCGGGCCCTCCTATGTGAAGTTCGGCCAGTTCCTGGCGACCCGGCCCGATGTCGTCGGCATGAAGATCGCGCAGGATCTCTCGGCCCTGCAGGACCGCATGCCGGCCTTCCCGATGGCCGAGGCGCGCGCGATCGTCGAGGCGGCGCATGGCGTGCCGCTCGAAAGCCTTTTTCTCGAATTCAGCGAGCCGGTGGCGGCGGCTTCCATCGCGCAGGTGCATCGCGCGCGGCTGAAGGATGGCCGGGAGGTCGCGGTGAAGCTGCTGCGGCCAGGCATCCGCGACCGCTTCAACCGCGATCTGGGCGCGATGCGCTTCGGGGCGGAGCTCGCCGAGCAGCGCTCGGCCGAGGCACGCCGCCTGCGCATGACCGGGGTGGTCGAGACGCTGGCGCGCTCGGTCACCATGGAGATGGATCTGCGCCTCGAAGCCGCCGCTCTCTCCGAATTCGCCGAGAACACCAAGGGCGACCCCGATTTCCGCGTTCCGGAGCCGGATTGGCAGCTCACCGCCCGCGAGATGCTGGTCGACGAGTGGATCGACGCCGTCCGCCTCTCCGATATCGAGGGGCTGCGCGCCGCCGGCCATGACCTGCCGGACCTCGCCCGCAAGATCATCCAGTCCTTCCTGAAGCACGCGATCCGCGACGGCTTCTTCCATGCCGACATGCATCCGGGGAACCTCTTCGTCGATGCGCAGGGCCGGCTGGTCGCGGTCGATGGCGGCATCATGGGCCGGCTCGGCCTGAAGGAGCGGCGCTTCCTCGCCGAAATCCTGCTCGGCTTCATCACCCGCGATTACCGCCGCGTGGCGGAGGTGCATTTTGAAGCCGGCTATGTACCGGCGCATCACGACGTCGAGGATTTCGCCCAGGCAATCCGGGCGGTCGGCGAGCCGATCCACGACAAGCGCGCCGACCAGATCTCGATGGCGAAGGTGCTGACGCTGCTTTTCGAGATCACCGGCATGTTCGACATGGCGACGCGCACGGAGCTCGTCATGCTGCAAAAGACGATGGTGGTGGTCGAGGGCGTCGCCCGCTCGCTCGACCCGCATCTCGACATGTGGGGCACGGCCGATCCGGTCGTGCGCGAGTGGATCACGCAGAACCTCGGACCGCTCGGGCGTCTTCAGGATGCCGGACGCGGCGCGCGCTCGCTGCTGGGCTCGCTCGCCGATCTGCCGGAGACGATCGGCCGCGCCGAGCGCGTGCTCGGCCAATTGGAGGACGCCTCCCGCCACGGCTTCACGCTCGACGAGCGCAGCATCGCCGCGATCGGCCGCGCGGAAGGGCATGGCAACCGTTGGGGCACGATCGCGCTGTGGGTGATCGCGGCGCTGGTGGCCTATGGGGTGTTCGGCTGAGGCCTACCGGAAGGGCGGCTCGTCGAAGCTCCTGAGCTTGCGCGAATGGATCGTCGCGCCCGCTTCCTTCAGCTTTTCGAGCGCCGCGAGGCCGATGCGCAGATGCTCGCCCACCGCCCGCTCATAGAAGGCGTTGGCGGCGCCGGGCAGCTTGATCTCGCCATGGAGCGGCTTGTCGGAGACGCAGAGCAGCGTGCCATAGGGCACGCGCAGCCGGTAGCCCTGGGCGGCGATGGTGCCCGATTCCATGTCGACCGCAATGGCGCGGGAGAGATTGATGCGCCGGCGCTCCTTGGTCCATTGCAGTTCCCAGTTGCGGTCATCCTGCGTGACGACGGTGCCGGTGCGCAGGCGCTGCTTCAGCCGGTCGCCGGATTCGCCGGTGATCTCCGCCGCCGCCTGCTGGAGCGCGACCTGCACCTCGGCCAGCGCCGGGATCGGCACATCCGGCGGCACCAGCTCGTCCAGGATGTGGTCCTGCCTGAGATAGGCATGTGCGAGGACGTAGTCGCCGATGATCTGCGTCTGTCGCAGGCCGCCGCAATGGCCGACCATCAGCCAGCAATTGGGGCGCAGCACCGCCAGATGGTCGGTAATGTTCTTCGCATTGGACGGGCCGACGCCGATATTGACCAGCGTGACGCCCTCTCCGTTCTTCCGGATGAGGTGGTAGGCCGGCATCTGGAAGCGGTGCCAGGGCGCCGACATCACCCGCTCGGCGGCCGAGACGTCGACGCCGTCGCGGTCGATGCGGATGCCGCCCGGCGCCACCAGCGCCTCGGCCGTGCCGGCCTCGATCTCGGCGATGCCGAGCCGCACGAACTGGTCGACATAGCGGTGGTAGTTCGTCAGCAGCACCCAGGGCTGCACCGCGCGCCAATCCGTGCCGGTGTAGTGGACCAGGCGACGCAGCGAGAAATCGACCCGCACCGCATCGAACAGCGCGAGCGGGCGAGGCTCGCCCTCGACCAGCTCGTAGCTGCCATCGGCCACCTCGTCGCCGACCAGCGAGAGCAGCGGGGTCGGGAAATAGCGGGCGAGCTGCGAGGCGGTGATCGCGCCGCGGCCGAGCTCGTCGCCGCCTTCCAGCGCGTAAGGGTAGGGAATTTCCTGCTGGCTCACCCCGGTCTCGATGACCGCGCCATATTCGGCGGCGAGCGGGCGCAGCTGGTCGAGCAGATAGGCGCGGAACTCGGCCGGCTGCGTCACAGTGGTCGAATAGATGCCGGGCGCGGCGAATTTCGCATAGCCGCGCCGCGTCGCCTCCGGCAGCTTGGAGGGCTCGTAGGTGACGCGCAGCAGCGGGTAGCGATAGCACTCGCGCTGCTCCTGGGTGGGGGGCGTCCCGGTTTCGAAAAAGCGCTGCAGATCGGCCCGCAAGGCCCCGCGCGCCGCGTCGTAGAGCGCCTCCAGCCGGTCGACGGCGGCCTCGGGTGTCGCGGCGGTTTCGAAGGTCATGGCAGGCGGTGTCCTTTCGATCGGCCCGTTCTAGCGGCCGCGGCGAGTCACTGACAACACGGAGCCCTGCCCGACGAAACGGATCAGGCCTGCCCGGCCATCTCGACATCGCCATGGGTCGCGACATGGATGAGCCCGTCCGGGGTCACCCAGCCGCGATACATGCCGGCGGTGTTGTAGGGCGCCGCGATCGAGCCGTCCGGGCCGATCGCGACGAGTCCGGCGCCGATCTTGTGGGCCGAGAGCTCGCCCAGCACGGCCTGCGTCGCCTCCTTCAGGGTGAAGCCGCGATAGGCGATCAGCGATGCGATCTCGTGACCGACGCAATAGCGGATGAAGTACTCGCCCTTGCCGGTGCCGGAGACGGCGACACGCCCGTCGCGCGCATAGGTGCCGGCGCCGATGATCGGCGAATCGCCGACGCGGCCGGCCGGCTTGTTGGTGTAGCCGCCGGTGGAGGTCGCGGCGGCGAGATGGCCCTGCGCGTCGCAGGCCACGGCCCCGACCGTGCCGTGCTTTTCGGCCTCGCTCGCCTCGGAGGCGGTGCCGACGAGCTCGCGGATCTTCATCGAGGAGAGGTTCTTGCGGCGCCGATCGGTGGAGAAATGCTCGTTCTCGACCGTGTCGATGCCTTCATGCTCGGCGAACAGGTCGGCGGCCGGCCCGGCGAGCAGCAGCGGGTCGCCGCGCAGCATCAGCGCCTTGGCGGCGACGATCGGGTTCCTGATGCGCTTGGCGGCGCAGACGGCGCCGGCGGCGAGGGTGGCGCCGTCCATGATCGAGGCGTCGAGCTCATGCTCGCCATCGGCGTTGAAGGCGGCGCCGTGGCCGGCGTTGAAATGGGGCGAATCCTCCATGACCCGCACCGCCGCCTCGACCGCGTCCACCGCCGGGCCGCCCTTGACGAGCACGGCCCAGCCGGCGCGCAGCGAGGCCGCGAGGTCCGAACGGGCCTGCGCCCATTCGCCTTCGGTCATCTCGGATTTCGGCAAGGTGCCGCAGCCGCCATGGATGGCGAGGGCGAGTGTCATCGGGCGAAGCCTCTCGAGCTGAATTGCATCGTCCCGGCCGCGCGGCAGCCGGCCGAAGGCGGGCTTTTAGCAGGGTTGGCCGGCGGTGACAGCCCCCGCCCCACATTGCCGCGATGAGCGGTCATCGGGCCGCTCAAGCAGGGCGCTACGGGGTTCGCGCAGCGGAACCATGCCCGATTCCCGCCGTTTTTGCTTCATCGCGGGTTCAGGGCCACCGGCCCTTCATGGCCGCACGTCGCAACGAGGAATGGATATCTGATGCGCACGAAACGCTTGCTGCTGGTGGGAACGGTGCTGCCGGCCCTCCTGCTTTCCCAGGCCGGGCAGGCCTATACGGCCATGGGTGTTCAACTCGCGCAGGCCCCCGCGCCGGGCGACACGGAGCGCGAGCGCGAACAGCCGCCGGGACCGCCGCGCGGCGGGCGTCCGGGCGAGCCGGGACGCCCCGGCCCGGGCGGCGAGCCCGGCATGCGCGGCCAGCCCGGCCGTCCGGGACCCGAGCGGCCGGCGGCGCCCGAGCGGCCCGCCGCCCCCGAGGCGCCGC
>NZ_JBMDWH010000082.1:0-5433 GCF_048595345.1 Allobosea sp. | reverse complement strand
ACGCCGGCGATGTTCACGGCCGGCACGACGCCGCCCATGACGGTCGGGAACTGGATCAGACCGTCCTTGGTCAGGTCCTCGCCCTTGAGCGGAGCGTCGGTGGCGCCGAAGGCGACGGTCTTCGCCTTGATCTGGCGGATGCCGCCGCCGGAGCCGATCGACTGGTAGTTCAGGCCCGTGCCGGTCTCCTTCTGATAGGCCTCGGCCCATTTCGAATAGATCGGGAAGGGGAAGGTCGCGCCGGCGCCGGTGATGTCGGCAGCCTGGGCGGAACCGGCGATCCCGACGGCCGCAGCCGCGAGAACCAGAATCTTGCGCATGGGATGTCCCTTTAAGGTCGATGCGTGAGCGCCCTGTCAGAACACTGTCTGTATGACAGCTGCATGACAGTCCGTCATGGCGATTGTCATGAACGGTTAACGCTCGGAGGCGGCCGCTCGCTGCTCGTAGCGTGGCAGCACGGCGCGGAAGACCGCGCCCTCGCCGGGCTTGCTCTCGATGGTGAGGCGGCCGCGATGGCGCAGCACGATATGCTTGACGATCGCCAGCCCCAGCCCCGTCCCGCCCGCCTCCCGGCTGGCGGCGGTGTCGACGCGGTAGAAGCGCTCGGTCAGGCGCGGCAGATGCTCGGGGGCGATGCCGGGCCCGTCGTCGCGCACGCACAGGCAGGCCTCGTTGTCCTGCGCGCAGACCGTGATCACCACCTCGCCGCCGCGCTTGCCGTATTTGATGGCGTTCTCGGCGAGATTCTCCATCAGCCGCAGCAACTCGTCGCGGTCCCCCGCCACGGTCAGCGGCGCGGTCGGCAGGGCGAGCTTCAGCGTCACCTCCCGCTCGCGCGCCATCAGCGTCAGCGAATCCACGATCTCGCGCGAGATGCCGACGAGGTCGACCGGCGTGTCCGGTGCCACATGCGCCCGCTGCTCGATGCGCGAGAGCGACAGCAGATCGTCGACGAGGCGCGCCATGCGCAGGCCCTGTTCGCGCATGATGCCGAGAAAGCGGTCGCGCGCCCGCTCATCGTTGCGCGCCGGCCCCTGCAGCGTCTCGACGAAGCCCAGCAGCGAGGCCAGCGGCGTGCGCAGTTCGTGGCTGGCATTGGCGACGAAGTCGACCCGCATGCGCTCGATCACCCGCTGCTCGCTGAGATCCTGGAAGGTCAGCAGCGTCGCGTGACGCGGACCCTGCCCCGGGAACGGCGCGATGAAGATGCGGAAGGTGCGCTCCACCGGCACGCGCTCGACGAGTTCGATCACCTCGCGCCCGCCCTCGCGCGACACCTGTTCGATCGCCTCGATCAGATCGGGGTCGCGCAGGAGCAGCGCCAGGGGCTTGCCGGCCTCCAGGCCGGGGATGAGAGCCTTCATCGCCGGGCTGAGCGCACGCGCGATGCCCTGCTCGTCGAGCAGGACCACCGGCGCGCCGAGCGCCTCGATCAGGCCGCGGGCGGTTGCGGGGGAAAGGACGGCGATGTCGATCATGGAACGCCCGCTCGATCCGCCTGTTGATCGGCGGCGCCCCTTCCTGCGCAGAAGCGGCGGAGGCGTCAATTCCCCTGCGCGATGAAGCCGGCTAGGCTTTGAGGCTCGGGGACGCGCGACGGATGAGGTGACGGCCATGAAGAAGAAGAGTTCCATAGCGGACGGCATCGCGGCGCTCCAGCAGCCACCCGGCGGAAAAAAGCGCGCAGGCGCCAGGGCCGGAGCGGACGCGCCGGCCAAGGCGCCGCCGAAAGCGAAGGGCTTCGACATCGAAGCCGATACGCTTCCCGAGGCGATCATCGACGCCGCCTATCACAGCGGCGACTATCCCTATGGCAAGCGCATGAAGCGCAAGCGCTACAACCGCGAGATGGAGCCGCTGCAGATCGAGCTGCAGAAGCTGATGAACTGGGTTCACAAGACCGGCGAACGGCTCGTCATCGTTTTCGAGGGGCGCGACGGCGCCGGCAAGGGCGGCACCATCGCGCGTTTCGTCCAGCATTTGCCGCCTCGGCAGGCTCGCATCGTCGCCCTCTCCAAACCCTCCGATACCGAGAAGGGCCAGTGGTATTTCCAGCGTTACGCAGCGGCGATGCCGGCGGCCGGCGAGATCGTCTTCTTCGACCGCTCCTGGTACAACCGCGCCGGCGTCGAGCGGGTGATGGGTTTCTGCACGCCCGAGCAGACCGAGACCTTCCTGCGCGAGGCCCCCGTCTTCGAGGGCATGCTGGTGCGGGACGGCATCCGCGTGATCAAGCTCTTCCTCACCATCGGCCGCGAGATGCAGATGCAGCGCCTGCATGCGCGCTGGCACGATCCGCTCAAGCGCTGGAAGCTGTCTCCGATCGATTTCGAGGCGATCCCGCGCTTCGACGATTATTCCCGCGCCTTCGACGAGATGCTCGGCCGCTCCTCCGGCGAGGCGCCGTGGCATATCGTGCGCAGCAACGACAAGCTGCGGGCGCGGCTCAACGCCATCCGCCATGTCCTGCTCAGCGTGCCCTATGCGGACAGGGACGAGAAGGCGATCGGACCGCTCGACGAGCAGATCGTCGTCTCGGTCAGCCGCTATCTGGCCAAGGGCGGCGAGCCGGAAGGCTGAAGCAAGGGCTCAGTACTGCATCGCCCGCGTGCGCGCATTGCCGATATGCATGCTCATCTCCTCGGCGGCGCGCACGGGATCGCGGCTCTCGATCGCGGTGATGATCTTCAGATGGTCACGCATCACCGGCACGAGGATGTGGTTCTGGATCCGCGTCTCGTATTGGCGGATCAGCCTGATCTTCAGCCAGGTGACCCGAAAGGCCTGGCTGACGATGTCGTTATCGAGATGGTCGATGATCGCCTCGTGCAGCAGCCGGTCGGTGTCCTCGGCATCCTCGATCAGCCGCTCGTCGCCGCCGGCCTCGGCCCGCGCGATGATCGCCTCGTGCCGGGCGCGCTGCGCCGCGACCTCCTCGTCCGAGGCGCTCGCCGTGTAGAGCGCGGTCGCCTCCCGCTCCAGGAACAGACGGAACTGGAAGGCGTTGCGGATCAGGTTGAGATCGGCGTGGGCGATCTGCATGCCGCGCTGCGGCACCGTCTTGATGAGGCCCTCGGCTTCCAGACGCGGCACGAGCTCGCGGATAGCCCCGAGCGGATAGCCCGTCATCGCGACCAGCTCGCGCTGGGTCACGAACTGGCCGGGCTTGATTTCGCGCGCCAGCAGCCGCTCGGTGAAGGAGGCATAGGCGCGCTCCCTCAGCTTCAGCGGCTCGCCGTCCCGCGTCTCCTGCTCCGGCTGGTTCACCCCGTGCCCCCTTCACGCCGCCCTGGCCTGCGTGATCGAATCGAACGCGGCGAAAAGCCGCTTGCGGCCAGCCTCGTCGAGCGCCTGCAGCGGCGCCCGCATCGGGCCGAACCCGACATCGCCATGCACATGTCCGGCCAGCGCCTTCACCGAGGCGACCACCGGCCCGGAGCAGATCTCGTCGACCAGCGCATTCACGACGGCGCTGTCCTGGCCTTCATACACCATCGGCCGCAGCAGATGCGGCACGAGATTGGCCACGCCGCAGATAGAACCCTGCGCCCCGTTGCGCACCGCCTTGGCGAGCTGGCGTTCGTCCCCGACCAGGATCGCGAGTTCGCCATGGGCCTTCAGCAGCGCCTCGGTGTTGGCATAGCTGCCGGAGGAATCCTTGACGCCGGCGATGATGCCGGGGAAGCGGCGCTTCAGCCGCTCCACCAGCGAGACGCTGATATCGACCGCCGTCACGGACGGGATGTGATAGAGGATGATGTTGCGCGCCGAACTGCCGAGTTGCGCGATGAAGCTTTCGAACCAGACGTAGAGCCCGTCATCGCTGATGCCCTTGAAGTAGAAGGGCGGCGCCAGCAAGAGGCCTTTGGCGCCCATGTCGAGCGCGGCCCGCGCCTGGGCCAGCGCCTCCTCCAGCGAGGATGCGGCGATGCCGGCATAGATCTGGCTCGCCGGGTCGATGCCGGCGCCCATCAGCGCGCCCAGCATCGCCATGCGCTCCTGCAGGCCGAGCGCAGCGCCCTCCCCGGTGGTGCCGTAGAGGGTGACCGTGTCGCAGCCGGCGGCGAGCACATGCCGGGAGTGGCTGGCGAGCCGGGACAGATCGACCGCGCCGTCGCCCCTCATCGGGGTCGTCAGAGCGCAGGAGAGGCCGAAGCGATGGGGCGAGAGGGCCATGTGATGGGCTTTCTTAAACTGAGTCGTCACTGACATGTTGAGTGAAGCAGGAACCGTCGCACGCTGCGTGAGACGGCGCCTGCGCGATTAGCCGTCCTTGAGCCCGCCCGCCGACAGGCCGGCGACGATCTGGCGCTGCGCGATCACCGTCACCAGCAGCACCGGCAGCGTGACCAGCAGCGCCGCCGCCGCCAGCGGGCCCCAGGAAATCTGCTCGAAGGTCAGAGAATTGTAGACCGCGGAGGGCAGCGTGCGGCTCGCCTTGCCGCCGAGCACCACCGAGAAGATGAAGTTGTTCCAGGAGAAGATGAAGGCGAGGATGCCGCCGACCACGATGCCGGGTTTGGCCAGCGGCAGCGCCACATGGCGGAAGGCCTGCCAAGTCGTCGCCCCGTCGATGCGCGAAGCGTCCTCGAGTTCGATCGGCACGTTTTCGAAGTAGCCGATCATGATCCAGACGATGATCGGGATGGTGATCACCAGATGGGTGATCACCAGCGCCGTGATCGAGCCGACGAGCCCGGTGATCTGGAACAGCAGGAACAAGGGAATGAGGTAGGACAGGGCCGGCGTCATCCGCGCGACCAGGATCAGGATCGCGAATTTATGCGCCTTGCCCCTCGCGATGCCATAGCCCGCCGGCACGCCGACCAGCAGGCCGGTGATCACCGCACCGCCCGTCACCAGGATCGAATTCCAGAAATAAAGCGCGAAATTGTTCTTCGCGAACACGTCGACGTAGTTCGCGAAGGTCGGCGGATCGGGGATGAACACCGGCGGGAATGCGGTGTTGTCGAGCTCGTTCTTGAGCGACAGCGAGATCATCCAGAGGAAGACCAGCACAGCCGGCGAGACGAGAACGAAGACGGCGGCCCAGAAGCCGGCCTTGCGGAAAAAGCGCTTCATCACGCGTTCCATTTCGACTTCTGCCGCGCATAGAGCAGCAGCAGCGAGAGCATGATGATGATGACGAAGAAGATCACCACCACGGCCGAGGCGTAGCCGATCTTGTAGAACTGGAACGCCTGCAGATAGAGGAAGATGTTCATCGTCTCGGACGCCGTTCCCGGCCCGCCCTGGGTGATGACGAAGATCGTGTCGAAGGCCTTCAGCGCGTCGATGGTGCGGATCACGATCGCGACCATGATGAAGGGCCAGACCAGCGGCAGCGTGATGTGCCGGAACATGTGCCAGTCATTGGCGCCGTCGATCAGCGCCGATTCATAGGGCTCCTTCGGCAGGCCGGCGAGGCCG
>NZ_JBMDWH010000081.1:0-6253 GCF_048595345.1 Allobosea sp. | reverse complement strand
ACCGGGAGCAACCTGCGCGTAGGAATTTGACGTCGTGTTGATCACGCGGCCCCATCGACGCTCCCGCATGCCGGGCACGAATTGTTTGGCGAGCAAAAAATTCGAATCGAGATTGATCGCCATCATCTGCCGCCATTGCTCCAGGGTTAGCTCCTCGAAGCTGCAGCTGGGGAAAATGCCCGCATTATTGACGAGAACGTCGCATCGGAGGTGAGCTGCGAGGATTTCGCGCGAAATCCGCTCGATCTCGTCCGCATGTCCAATGTCGCATCGATAGGCCGAGACGTCGCCTCCGCTATCCCGGATCTCATCGACGACCTCGTCTGCGGCGATCCGGTCAAGGACGATGACTTTGGCCCCGTCCTCCGCGACACGCTTGGCATAGGCGCGACCGATCCCTGCTGCGCCTCCGGTGATCAGCACCACCTTGTTTTCATGTCGCTTCTGCATCATCGATCCGATCATCCCCGACCCACCATATTCTTATATTCTAGAGTTTTAGTATGTCAACTTCCTTATCGAATTCCTGATGCGCATCGGTTCGCTTACTCTCGAGGCCTACACCGTCCCTCGGCAAGCCTCGACCATCCCGGCCAGAAGTCCAGCGTTAGATATAGAAGATTTTTAGAAGCTGCGGGTGAACAGCCAGATCCCCAGAGGAGGATCATGCCTCCCTTCCTAGAGCCCATACCTCATCAAGAGCGGTTGACGCTGAAAAGATGCTAGAATATATGAATGGAACTAGGGGCGCACTCCAGAGTGCCCACTCGTCAAGACAATGAGGACCGCCCTTGGGCGGCATGCAGGCGATGATACCGATCAGGATGCTTCATCGCGGCTGTCTGCTGAACCCCTTGGGAGCCGCTGTTGTCGATGGCGATCACAGCCTGACCTATGTCGAACTGGTCGCACAGGTGGATGCGTTCGCAGCCTATCTGCAGGAGCGTTTCGCGAGTCCGCAGTCACGCATCGGCATCTGTGCCCACAACAATTGGCAGCACGTCGTCGCGATGCTGGGGGTATTCGCATCGGGGCATGTCTGGGTCCCGCTCAACCCGCGAATCCCGCGGGACGAGCTGACCAGCATTGCGGCGGCGGCGGAACTGTCGCTCGTCATTGCCGATGCCGATTTCCTGCCGCTCTTTTCGGCAACGAAGCGCCCTCTGGTTGTGGCTGCGGGCGATGCTGCTTGCCACGAGACGGTCGCCTCGATCTGCCGGCAGTACGACTCGCGGCATCCTCACGACATCGATCATCTGATCGACGGCATCATGGCCATCAAGTTCACAGGCGGCACCACCGGAAGTCCCAAGGGCGTGATGCAACCCTATCGGGCCTTTGCGAGCTGCATCGCCAGTATGCTGACCGTCTTCGGCTTCGATCAGGACGACCGCATGCTGGCGATCGCTCCCCTCACTCATGGTGCCGGCACGTTTCTGCTGCCTGTCCTGGCGGCAGGCGGCTGCAACGTACTTCTCGACGGAGTGAAGGCTCCGCACATCTCTGACGTCATGCTCCGCATGGGCATTACCGCGAGCTTCATGCCACCCACGCTGATCTATTCGCTGCTGGACCATGCCGCAGCGAAAGGGCTGCGATATCCCGCCTTGCGCCACCTGATCTATGGGGCGGCGCCGATGCCGGCGGCCAGAATCGAGCAGGTGCAGAAGATCCTGGGGCCTTGCCTGGCGGCGATCTATGGCCAGACGGAAGCGCCGACGATGATCACCGCCATCACCGCGCGTGAACTCGCCGGGATTGGTGACGGATCGAGCGTGGGCCGCCCCTGTCCCTACAACGAGGTCCAGATCATGGGACCAGACGGCCGCATCCTGCCGGTGGGAGAAGTCGGAGAGGTGGTGGTGCGAGGCGACCTGGTCATGCGGGGCTATCTCGGGCGTCCCGACTTGACGGCCGAAACCATCGTAAACGGATGGCTTCACACCGGAGACCTCGGGTCCTTCGACCAGGCTGGCTACCTCACCCTGAAGGGACGCTCGCGCGACGTGATCATTTCCGGCGGGTTCAACGTCTATCCTTCGGATGTGGAGACGGCGTTGGCCAAGCATCCCGGCGTGAAACACGTCGTCGTGGTCTCGCGTTCCGACGATTACTGGGGTGAGCGCGTCGAAGCGGCGGTTGTGCGCCCTGAGGATGACCTCACCAGTTCGGCGGAACTGATCGCTTTCGCGAAAGCGGAGGTCGGCCCGGTGCGGGCACCAAAGGCCATTCATTTTCTCGACCAGATGCCGACCAACGCCGTCGGAAAGGTCACGCGCCGAGACGTGCTTTCGGCCGTGGAAGCCCTCGAAAGGGAAAGCGCCTGATGCGTTCCGACGAACAAATCTTCATCGTCGGTAGCGGCATGACCGGCCTCGGGAAGCAGCCAGAGCGCTCGGTCCGCGATCTGGCCTCGATGGCACTCGCAAAGGCGCTCGCCGATGCCGGCCTCGAAGATCCGGCGGCGATCGAAGCCACATGGTTCTCGAATACGCGCCAAGCGCTACTGGAAGGGCAAAACGGGATCCGGGGCGAAGTCGCCTTGCGGGAGGCCGGCATCGAGGGGATGCCGATAACCAATGTCGAGAATGCCTGCGCCAGTGGCAGCACGGCCGTTTTGAATGCGATGGCTTATCTCAAGGCGGGCTTGGGAGAGGTCGCGCTGGTCGTCGGCGCCGAGAAGATGTTCTTCCCGGACAATCGCCAGGGGATGTTCGCTGCCTTCAAGGGCAGCACAGATGTCCTGCACTTCGACGATCAGCTCGAAGGCCTGCTGGCTCTCGCCAAAGGCATGCCGATCCCCGCAGCAGTCGAGCCCGCGGCTGAGCGAAGCGTCTTCATGGACATCTACGCCGCCTTTGCCCGCTATCACATGGCACGCTTCGGCACCACCCAGCGGCAGATCGCGGCGGTGGCAGCGAAGAACCACCACAACTCCACACTGAACCCCGATGCTCAGTACCGCTTCGACATGACGGTCGAGCAGGTTCTGGCGGACAAGCCGGTATCGTGGCCGTTCACCCGCGCGATGTGTGCGCCCATCGGCGATGGGGCCGGTGCTTTGGTGCTGTGCCGCGCCGGAGCGCTGAAGCGCTTCGACCGGAACCGGGCGGTGCCTGTCGCAGCTTGCGCGCTGACGTCGTCGACCCGGCGGCACCCCGACGATCTGGATCAGCATCTCGGGCGCCGCGCCGCCTTGAAAGCCTATGAGCAGGCCGGCGTGGGTCCTGCAGAGATGTCCCTCGCCGAGGTCCATGATGCGACCGCTTTCGCTGAAATTCTCCAGGTCGAGAACCTCGGGTTTTGCAGCCGGGGCGATGGCGGCCCGCTGACGGAGTCCGGGGCGACAAGCCTCGGCGGACGCATCCCCGTCAATCCTTCTGGTGGCCTGCTGTCGAAAGGACATCCGATCGGCGCTACGGGCGTCGTCCAGATCCACGAGCTCGTGACGCAGCTGCGCGGAGAGGCTGGCGCGCGGCAGGTGCCGGCGGCGCGATGGGCTATCGCCGAGAATGGGGGCGGTTTTCTTGGACACGAGGAAGCCGCGACGGTCGTAACGATTCTCGGTGGCAAATAGCGACCGACGACAGGGTAACAGGGACGGAAACATCGATGAAACTAACGAGCTACAAAGATCAGGCCGGCCATGAGAGCTTCGGCCTCGTCGTGGGCGAAGCCGCCAGCCCTCAGGGCATTATCGATCTGGGCGACCGCTACTCCTCGCTGCGCGACCTGCTTGCCGACGAACAGGGTCTGGCCTTCGCGCGCTCACGCACCGGGCAGGCACCCTCCATCGCCTGGAGTGAGGTGCGTCTGCTGCCGGTCATTCCCAATCCCGCGAAGATCTTCTGCGTCGGCGTGAACTACGCAAGCCACATCAAGGAGACCGGCCGCGAAATGCCGCCCAAGCCGATGATCTTCACACGCTTTGCGGAGAGTCAGGTCGGCGCGAACGAAGACATGGTCTGCCCAAAGGTCTCGGACCAGTTCGATTACGAAGGAGAGCTTGCGGTCATCATCGGCAAGCGCAGCCGTTACGTCTCGCCCCAGCACGCCATGGAACGTGTGGCCGGCTATTCTTGCTACAACGATGGAAGCCTGCGTGATTGGCAGCGTCACTCCCAGCAATTCGCCCCGGGCAAGAACTTCTCGAAGACGGGGGCCTTCGGCCCCTGGATGGTGACGACGGATGAACTACCCGACGTTGCCGCACAGACCCTCAAGACGCGGCTGAATGGCCAGGAAGTCCAGAGCGCGACGCTGGACGATCTGATCTTCGACGTGCCGACGCTGGTTTCCTATTGTTCCTCCTTCATCACCCTGGAGCCCGGCGACGTCATCATCACCGGGACGACGGGCGGTGTTGGAGCGTTTCATAAGCCGCCTCTGTGGATGAAGGCGGGCGATACCGTCGAGGTCGAGGTTTCCGGCATCGGCGTGCTGCGCAACGGCATCGTCAAGGAAGCAGACGACTTCGCCATCTGAACCGCCACGGCAGCTCGAGACAGGGGGCAGGCTTGACTTATCTCATCCGTCAGATGGGCCATATCGCTCTGGCAACGCCAGATCCGGAGGGCTCGGCACAAGATCTCTCCGACATTGTCGGCCTCGCAATCATCGAGCGCGGTACTGAACTGGTGACGCTGTCATGCAACAGCCGGCGTCACGAGGTGGGCTACTTCAAAAGCGAAAAGCGCGCAGTGCTGGCCGTGGGCCTCGAAGCCGCCAATCCCGAGGCGATCGATGAAGTTCGACGCCGAGCGGTCGGACGGCATTGCGAGATCCTCGCCGATCACTCCTATTTCCCACATGTGGATCGCGCCGTGCGCTTGCGAACACCGCACGGGCTCATCTTCGAAGTGCACACGCCCGTTCCACGCGACCAGCCAGCGCGCCGTATCGGTCACGGCGCGACCCCTGTCCGCCTTGAGCATGTGAATGTCAGGGTCGAAGATGCACGCGATTTTGGAGACTTCTGCGCCAACGTCTTCGGGATGAAACTCTCCGACCGCACGACGAACGACGAATTGATGTGGTTCAGGGCAGCAGACGGCTTCCACCACACCATCGCGATCGGGACCGGCCCTGCGAAGCTTCACCACTACGGGTTCGATGCCAATTGCTTCGAGGACATCGCCATGGTCGCCGATACGTTGAGCGTCAAGGGCCGCACGATGTTGTGGGGGCCGGGACGGCACGGCGCAGGCGACAACATCTTCAGTTACTACGCTGATCCGAACGGGTGCGTCGTCGAGACCTCGATCGAGATGGAGCGGATCGACTGCGACGCCCTCTTCAAGCCGCGGACCTGGTCTCTCGGGCCGGAGAGCCGCGTGCGGAACCTGTGGGGACCTCTCGAAGGAGCGGACTATCGGGCTGCAGGCATTCCGTTCGCGGTTGAGCCATAGCGCCCGAGGGAAGGAGACGCGCGAGCGCGCCCGGCTGGATCGATCACAGCCTTCTGCCGCGTGAGGTCGAACGGGCGCAAGCCTCGGGCGGGACCACACGGACATGACAAGAAAGCCGATAGCGCGGCTGACCGCAAAGGGGGGATTGATATGGAGCTTCTCGACCGGCTTTTCAGGCTTTCCGGGAAAGTGGCGATGGTCACCGGCGGGGGCAGCGGCATCGGCCAGGTCATCGCCGAAGGACTTGCCACAGTCGGCGCCCATGTCATCTGCGCGGACGTCCATCTTGATCGTGCTGTAGAAGTGGCAGACGGAATCAGGTCGAGAAGCGGCTCCGCAGACGCTGTTCAGGTTGACGTATCCGATGAGAGCTCCGTCGGGTCAGCCATCGGTTCCATCGGACCGAACCTCGATATCCTGGTGAACTCGGCAGGCATATCTTCTCCGCCGGCGAGAACCCATGAAGTCGCGATCGGCGACTGGCGCCGCGTGATTGACGTCAACCTGACCGGGACATTCCTCGTCACGCGCGCCGCTCTGCCCAAGATGCTCGCTCGCGGCGGTTCGATCATCAATATCTCGTCGATCATGGGCCTTGGTGGGTATTATCCCGGCTTTCCGTCTAACTCGGCGGAATACACGGCGTCGAAGGCCGG
Source organism: Allobosea sp. (assembly GCF_048595345.1). Lineage (GTDB taxonomy): Bacteria > Pseudomonadota > Alphaproteobacteria > Rhizobiales > Beijerinckiaceae > Allobosea. The sequence goes on along the minus strand of NZ_JBMDWH010000081.1, from coordinate 189 downwards.
GGTCGTCGGTTTCACCCAGCAAGTCGCGGTCGAGTATGCGGCTGACAATATCCGCTGCAACGTGATCGCACCGGGGTGGCATGGCGGCAGCCGGCTCGGCGAGGCCCGCAAGAAGTCAGCGAGCCCGGAACAGGAAGCTCGCTTCTTCGGAGAAATCGAGAAGCGTATTCCGATGCAGAGACGCGGTCA
>NZ_JBMDWH010000080.1:0-31866 GCF_048595345.1 Allobosea sp. | reverse complement strand
GCACCCGTGAAAAGGTGGCGCGACCTACGGGAGTCGAACCCGTCTCCCCAGCGTGAAAGGCTGGTGTCCTAACCGATAGACGAAGGTCGCGTGGCTTCGCGGGCGTGGCCCGCGTCGTCGAAGCGGGGCGAGGTATAGTGGCGGGATCGGCGCTTCGCAAGCTCCCGGCCGCAGAATTTGTGGATGGCGCGGGCCGGCGTCATCGGCCGGAGACATGGCGGGCGCAGGATCGGGCTCTTTGGCTGCGCTTTTCGGCAGGCTCAGCGTCAGCGGCGTGGCTTCACACCGCCTTCGCCAGATCGAGGATGCGCAATTCCGCGCTCTCGCTCCCGCCCCAGCGGTTCAGGCTCAGCGTCGCGGCCAGATGAACGGTTTCGCCGCGTGCGGCCAGCAGCGCCTGCCCCAGCGGCTCCTGCGCGGCGCGGAAGGCGACGCCGCCGATGCTGGCGCCGTCCCCGCTGCGCAGCTTGATACGGACATGGCCGCCGGCGCCGACCGGCACCGCCTCCGCCAGGCGATGGGCGGGGAAGACGAAGACCGGCTCCGGGCTGCCCGAGCCGAAGGGGCCGGCCCGGTCAATCTCGGCGAGCAGCCGGGGCGAGGCGCCGCCCGCGCTCAGCGCGGCGTCGACCAACAGCGCTTCGTGCTCGCTCGCGCCAGCGACGGCGGCGGCGAGCTGGTCGTTGAGAAAGGCGTGGAAGGCGGCCGCCTGATCGGGGCCGAGCGTCACGCCAGCGGCCATGGCGTGGCCGCCGCCCTTGACCGCGAGCCCCGCCTCCACGGCGGCGCGCACGGCCCGGCCGAGATCGACCCCCGCGATGGAACGGCCCGAGCCCGTGGCGCCGCCCTGCCCGTTCAGTGCGAGCGCGAAGGCCGGGCGGCGGAAGCGCTCCTTCAGCCGGGCGGCGACGAGGCCGACGATGCCGGGGTGCCAGTCGCTGCCGGCCGCCAGCAGCACCGGCAGCGCCGCATCGGCGCCGGCCAGTTCGTGCTCGGCCTGCGAGACCGCCTCCAGCACCGCCTGGCGCTCGATCTCCTGGCGCTCCTGGTTGAGCCGGTTGAGCTCGGTGGCGATGATCTTCGCCTCGACCTCGTCGCCGGTGAGCAGCAGGCGCGCGCCCAGCGCAGCATCGCCGATGCGGCCGCCGGCGTTGATGCGCGGCCCCAGCAGGAAGCCCAGGTGCCAGGGCTGCACCGGCCCATCGAGCCCCGCGACGTCCATCAGCGCCGTCAGCCCCGGCCGGGTCCGCGCCCGCATCATGGCGATGCCCTGGCGCACGAAGGCGCGGTTCAGCCCGCGCAGCGGCACGACATCGGCCACCGTGGCCAGCGCCACCAGATCGAGCGCGGCCAACAGATCGGGCTCGCCCCCGGCTCGCGCCCAGACACCCTGCCGGCGCAACTCCCGGCTCGTCGCGACCAGCGCCAGAAAGACGACGCCCGCGGCGCAGAGATGGCCGAGGCCGGACAGATCGTCCTGCCGGTTCGGATGGACCAGCGCCTCCACCGCCGGCAGCCGCTCGGGTGCCTGGTGATGGTCGAGCACGACGATGTCGAGCCCCAGCCGGCGCGCCTCTGCGAAGGGCTCATCGCTGGTGGTGCCGCAATCTACGGTGACCAACAGGGTCGCGCCCTCGCCCGCCAGCATGCGGATCGCCTCGCTATTGGGGCCGTAGCCTTCGATCAGCCGGTCGGGAATGTGGATGCGCGGCTGCGCTCCCGCCTCGCGCAGGAAGCCGGCGAGCAGCGCCGAGGAACAGGCGCCGTCGACATCGTAATCGCCGAAAATGGCGACGCGCTCGCCGCTGGCGGCGGCGCGCGCCAGGCGCGCGGCGGCCGGGCCCATATCGGTCAGCACCGAGGGGTCGGGCAGCAGATCGCGCAGCTTCGGCTCGAGGAAGCGCAACGCCTCCTGCGGCTCGACATCCCGCGCAGCGAGCAGGCGCGCGACGATGTCGGACAGGCCGTGCTGCTGGACCAGCGCCTCGGCCCGGCCGAGACCAGGCATGTCCAGCCGGTCGCGCCAGGGGCGGCCGAGCGCGGAGCGGGTCACGCCGAGGAAGGCGCGTGTGGGAGACAGACTCATCGCCGCCCGGCGTCGCGCAAGCGGGCGCGCGGGTCAACCGCGAAGCGCTCGTCGGCAGGGCTTTTCGGGCCTGCACTGAACCGCGGCATCCCGGACGAGCGGCGAGGCCCCGCTGATCGGGGATGACGCGGCGCGGAGGAGCTGCAACGAAAACGGCCGGGCTCTCGCCCGGCCGCCTCGGATTTCCGGCTAAAGCCCGGCTCAGTCGAGCTTGAACTTCGAGAAGTCGCGGTGCTCGCCATAGATGCGGCGCACGGTGCCGGTGATCGAGCGGTAGACGAGCGTCTCGGTCTCGATGACCTCCTTGCCGAACTTCACGCCCGAGAGCAGGCCGCCATCGGTGACGCCGGTGGCGCAGACGATAACGTCGCCGGAGGCCATTTCGGCCATGTCGTACTTCTTGTTGGGGTCGGTGACGCCCATGCCATGGGCGCGCTGGCGCTTCTCCTCGGTGTCGAGGATGAGGCGGCCCTGCATCTGGCCACCGACGCAGCGCAGCGCGGCAGCGGCGAGCACGCCCTCGGGGGCACCGCCGATGCCGAGATAGAGGTCGATGCCGGTCTTCTCCGGCTGGGTGCAGAAGATCACGCCGGCCACGTCGCCATCGGTGATCAGGCGGATCGAGCAGCCGGTCTTGCGGACCTCCTCGATCAGCTTGGCGTGGCGCGGGCGGTCCATGATCAGCGTCGAGATCTCGCTCGGCTTCACGCCCTTGGCCTTGGCCAGCGCGTTGATGTTGTCGGCGGGCGAGGCGTCGAGGTCGATCACGCCCTGGGGATAGCCCGGACCGATCGCGATCTTGTCCATGTAGACGTCGGGGGCGTAGAGCAGGCTGCCGGCGCCGGCCATCGCCATCACAGCGATCGAGCCGGGCATGTCCTTGGCGCAAAGGGTCGTGCCCTCGAGCGGATCGACCGCGATATGGACCTTCGGGCCCTGCTTGTTGCCGACCTTCTCGCCGATGAAGAGCATCGGCGCCTCGTCGCGCTCGCCCTCGCCGATGACGATCTCGCCGTCGATGTCGAGGCGGTTCAGCTCGCGGCGCATCGCGTCCACGGCGGCCTGGTCGGCGGCTTTCTCGTCGCCATGGCCGCGCAGCTTGGCGGCACAGACGGCGGCGCGCTCGGTGACGCGCACCAGCTCCATGGAGAGATAGCGCTCGATGACCTGCTCGGGCGAAATGCGGAGATCGACGGACATGAAAGACTCCTGTTTTGGGCACTCGGCAGTGGGCAATCGGCCGTCGGGTCATCCCGACGACCGGCGACCTGGCGCCTACTCCCGCTCGATGCGGATGACTTGCGGCGGTTCGGCGACGTGGCCGTCGGCGGTGACCTTCTCCAGCGCGGCGCGGATGGCGGCCTCGCTGGTGGCATAGGTGATCAGAACGACAGGAACCGGCGCGCCCGAACGGCCGCCCGGATCGCGGCTCGCCGCGCCGGGCGCGCCGCGCTGGACGATGCTTTCCAGCGAGATGTCGGCCTCTGCCATCCGCGTGGCGATCGCGGCGACCGCGCCGGGACGGTCCGCCACGGAGAGGCGCACATAATAGCCGCCCTCGTGGCGCTGCATCGGCGCGCGGGCCGGCAGTTCCAGCCGCGCGACGGGCAGGCCGAAGGGCAGCCCCGCCGTGCCGCGCGCCACGTCGGCGATATCGGCCACGACGGCCGAGGCGGTGGGGTCGCCGCCGGCGCCGGGCCCGACGAGCGTGATCTCGCGAACCGCGTCGGCGTCGATCGAGACAGCGTTGAGGACGCCCATCACCTGCGCGATCGGCGAGGCTTTCGGCACCATGGTCGGGTGGACGCGCTGCTCGATGCCCGTCTTGGTGCGCTCGGCGACACCGAGCAGTTTGATGCGGTAGCCGAGCTCGTCGGCCATCCTGAGATCGAGCGGCGCGATGGCCGAAATGCCTTCGACATGAATCGCTTCGGCGTCGATCTTCGTGCCGAAGGCGAGGCTGGTGAGGATGGCGAGCTTATGGGCTGTGTCGAAGCCCTCGACGTCGAAGGTGGGGTCCGCCTCGGCATAGCCCAGGCGCTGGGCGTCCTTCAGGCAATCGGCGAAGGTCAATCCTTCCAGCTCCATCCGCGAAAGGATGTAGTTGCAGGTGCCGTTGAGAATGCCGGAAATGCGGGTGACATTGTTGCCGGCCAGCGCCTCGCGCAGGGTCTTCACCACCGGAATGCCGCCGGCCGACGAGGCCTCGAATGCGAGCGCCGCACCGTTTGCCTCGGCGAGTTCTGCCAGCGCCACGCCATGAGCTGCGAGCAGCGCCTTGTTGGCGGTGACCACAGGCTTGCCGGCGGCTAGCGCCGCCTCGACGGCGGCCTTGGCCGGCCCGTCCGTGCCGCCCATCAGCTCGACAAGGCAATCGACCTCGCCCGACCGAGCCAGAGCGACCGGATCGTCATACCAGGCCAGGCCGCCGAGATCGACGCCGCGGTCCCGGTTGCGGTCACGGGCGGCGACGGCGACGACCCGGATCGCGCGTCCCGTACGCGCGGCCAGCGCATTCTCCTGACGCCGCAGGATCCTCAGCACCGATGTGCCCACCGTGCCAAGGCCGGCCAGGCCGATGCGCAGGGGCTGGGAGGTCTCGGTGGAGCGTGCCATGGTCATTTCGGCGGGGTCGCATGAGGCGCCGTGCGAGTCAACGAAGAAGGCGCGCAAGGCCGCGTCTGGCGCCCTTCCAGGCAGCGCCGCCTCAGCCGAAATGGCAGATCACCTCGGCGGCGACGCGCTTCACCTTGCCATCCTCGAAGCCCAGATAAACCCGCAGCAGATTGCTGACGAAGGGCGTGGTGCGGATGGTGCGGATCGCCTCCAGCGTCGCGCCTTCGGACACCGTGCCGTTCTCCAGCTGCGGCTTCCAGAACCAGGCGGAGGGAGGCGTGATGGCGGCGCCCGCCAGAATGCGCTCGGCCTCCGCGCGATCCGTGTTCAGCGGGATATGGCGGGTGACGACGGTGGTGACGTCCCGGGCGCATTCGCGCGGATTGCCCTCCACCAGTACGTCCTGCACGAGCCTGGAGTCGGTCTGCGGAATGCGGCCCTTGGAATAATCATAGGTCGCCACGAGGCAGATCACCGCGAAAACGGCGAAGCCGATGCCGAGCAGGCGGCCTTTGCGCTTCATGGAACCTTCAGCCTTGCATGGGCGGAATCGATCTTCCGCACCGTTCCGGTTCCCATGTTTTCGGACGGCGGTCCAGAGCCAAGAACGCCTCTCCCGAACCCCTGTCGCGTCGTCATCCCGGACCAGCGGCGAAGCCGCGCCGATCCGGGATCCATGCCTGAGCCTCTCCCGGAATGGGCCCGGCATGGATCCCGGGTCTCCGCTTCGCTTCGCCCGGGATGACGCGCCATCTATGTATCGCCGCCCTACCCCGCCTTCGGCATCTGGATGACGTTGTGGAGCGTGGCGTCGGCGCCCTTGAGGAAGCGGCCGATATTGCGGGCGGCCTGGCGGATGCGCTGCTCGTTCTCGACGATGGCGATGCGGACGAAGTCGTCGCCATGCTCGCCGAAGCCGATGCCGGGCGCGACCGCGACCTCCGCCTTCTCGATCAGCAGCTTGGAGAACTCCAGCGAGCCGAGAGGGCGGAACTTCTCCGGGATCGGCACCCAGGCGAACATGGAGGCCTCAGGCGCCGGAAACTCCCAGCCCGCCTTGCCGAAGCTCTCGACCAGCGCGTCGCGGCGCTTGCGGTAGATGTCGCGCATCTCGCGGATGCAGTCGTCGGGGCCGTTCAGCGCGGCGGCCGCAGCGACCTGGATCGGCGTATAGGCGCCATAGTCGAGATAGGATTTCACCCGCGCCAGCGCCGCCAGCAGCCGCTCGTTGCCGACCGCGAAACCCATGCGCCACCCGGCCATGGAGAAGGTCTTCGACATCGAGGTGAACTCGACCGCGACATCGATCGCGCCCGCCACCTGCAGGATCGAGGGCGGCGGGTTGTTCTCGTCGAAATAGACCTCGGCATAAGCGAGGTCGGAGAGCAGGATGAGATCGTGCTTCTTGGCGAAGGCGACGAGGTCCCGGTAGAAATCCAGCGAGGCCACATAGGCCGTCGGATTGGCCGGATAGCAGGTGACGAGCGCGATCGGCTTGGGCACCGAATGCATCACCGCCCGCTCCAGCGCGGGAAACATCGCCGGCGTCGGCTCGGCCGGCACGGAGCGGATGACGCCGCCCGCCATCAGGAAGCCGAAGGCATGGATCGGGTAGCTGGGATTGGGTACCAGCACGACGTCGCCCGGCCCGGTGATGGCCTGCGCCATATTGGCGAAGCCTTCCTTGGAGCCCAGCGTCGCCACGACCTGGGTCTCAGGGTTGAGCTTCACACCGAAGCGGCGCTCGTAATAGTTCGCCTGGGCCCGGCGCAGGCCGCCGACGCCCTTCGAAGCGGAATAACGGTCGGTGCGCGGCTTGCCGGCGGTCTCGACCAGCTTCTCGATGACATGCTTCGGAGCCGGCAGATCGGGATTGCCCATGCCGAGATCGATGATGTCGACGCCCTTGGCGCGCTCGGCCGCCTTGATCTTGTTGACCTGCTCGAAAACATAGGGCGGCAGGCGCTTGATGCGGTGAAAATCAGCCATCTCTCACGGTCCCGAAGCCGGCGGAACTCCGGCTCCGCCCGGCGCAAATCACGTTCTTGCGTCGCAGGTGCTTAGCATCGCATCTTTCGCCAAGACAGGGGCTTGGGCGCAATATTCTTGCGAATCCTTCGGATGCGATCGAGCCCGCCGGGCCTCCGGCGACCAGCCGCGACGCTCTCAGTTCGTCGGAATGCGGGCGGGCTCCGGCGCGGGGGTCGTGCCCATGGCCTTGGCGGCATTGCCGGCGGCCTCGTTGGCCTTCTGCTTGGCTTCCAGCCGCTTCTGGATCGCCTCGAAATCCGCGCGAGGCTTGCAGGGGATCGCGGGGTCGCGGATCGGCGTCGGAGCGCGGAAGCGTGCCGCCTGCCCGCTCGCGACATAGGGCGGCGGCGGGGTCGGCCCCGCGCAGAGCTGGCTGGCGTTGAGATCCTGCCCGACCGGGATGTAGTCGGTCTGAGCCGGTCGGCTCTCGCGCACGAAGCCCTTGGCCTCCTGCGGCGTGGTGGCAAGGCCGGCGGCCTCCGCGGTGCCCTTCACCAGCCCCCCATCGGAGGCGCAACCCGCCAGCGCGAGCGCCGCCGCCAGCAGCCCAGCCGGCAGTGTCAGCATCTTGGCGGAGAGGTCGGTCGGCATCGGCAGATCCGGATCGTTGTCGAATTTCGTTGGTAAAGCACAGCGGGAGCGTCCTTAATAGGACCAATTTGGGAAGCGATGCGCTATCCCGAAAGCAATAAGGGGAGGATCGAATCATGGCGCGGGATTCCGCCGGCGCATCGGGAGCGGCGGCCGACACGGCGGCGGCACCGGATTTCGACCAGTTCGCGCAGAATATGGGCCGGCTCATCGAGGAGTACGGCAAGGTCACCGCCGCCTATCTCAAGCCGATCGAACTCGGCGAAGCCAAGACGGGCCAGGCCGACGAAGCCAGCGACATGGTCAGGACGCTGGGCCGTGTCGCCGAACGCTGGGTCAACGACCCGGCCAAGATCATCGAGGCGCAGGCCTCGCTCACCGGCGACGTGATGAGCCTGTGGCAGATGGCGATGAAGCGCGCCGCCGGCGAGCCGGCTGATCCCGTCGCGAAGCCCGATCCGCGCGATGGCCGCTTCAAGGACCCCGACTGGTCCGACCAGCCGGTGTTCGACTTCATCAAGCAGGCCTATCTCATCGGATCGCGCTGGGCCGAGACGATGGTGGAGCATGCCGACGGGCTGGATGCCCATACCAAGGACAAGGCGCGCTTCTACATCAAGCAGATCGCCGGGGCGCTCTCCCCCACCAATTTCATCGCGACCAATCCCGAACTGCTGCGCGAGACCCTCCAGCAGAACGGCGAGAACCTGGTGCGCGGGCTGAAGATGTTCGCCGAGGATGTCGAGGCCGGCGGAGGCGAGCTCAAGATCCGCCAGTCCGATCCCAGCCGCTTCGAGGTCGGCGTCAATATCGCGACGACGCCGGGCAAGGTGATCTTCCGCAACGATGTGATGGAGCTGATCCAGTATGCCCCCGCGACGCCGCAGGTGCTGAAGCGGCCCCTGCTGATCGTGCCGCCCTGGATCAACAAGTTCTACATTCTCGAGCTCAACCCGGAAAAGAGCTTCATCCGCTGGTGCGTCGAACAGGGGCTGACGGTCTTCTGCATCTCCTGGGTCAATCCCGACGCGCGCCATGCCGCCAAGGATTTCGAGAGCTATATGCGCGAGGGCGTCTTCGCCGCGCTGGGTGCGATCGAGCAGGCGACGGGCGAGAAGAAGGTCACGGCGATCGGCTATTGCGTCGGAGGCACGCTGCTGGCCGTCACCCTCGCCTATATGGCCGCGACCCGCGACAAGCGCATCGACAGCGCGACCTTCTTCACCACGCAGGTCGATTTCTCGCAGGCTGGCGAGCTGTCGGTCTTCGTCGACGAGGACCAGATCAAGGCAATCGAGGAGCAGATGGCCCGAACCGGCTATCTCGACGGCGCGCGCATGGCAGGCGCCTTCAACATGCTGCGGCCCAACGACCTGATCTGGTCCTATGCGGTGAACAACTACCTCAAGGGCAAGGCGCCGACGCCCTTCGACCTGCTCTATTGGAATTCGGATTCGACGCGGATGCCGGCGGCGAACCACTCCTTCTATCTGCGCAACTGCTATCTCGACAACAAGCTCTCCAAGGGCGAGATGGTCGTCGGCGGGGAGCGGCTCGACCTCGGTAAGATTACCGTCCCGATCTACAATCTCGCCACGCGCGAGGACCATATCGCCCCTTCCGCCTCGGTCTTCATCGGCTCGCAAAAATTCGGCGGGCCGGTCGAGCATGTGGTGGCGGGGTCCGGCCATATCGCGGGCGTGGTCAATCCGCCCGCTAAGGTGAAGTATCAATACTGGACCAACGGGCCGGCCGAGGGCTCGCTCGAGAGCTGGATGGCGAGCGCGACCGAGCATCCCGGCAGCTGGTGGCCGCATTGGTTCGACTGGGTGCGCCGGCAGGCGCCGCGCAAGGTCAAGGCGCGCGAGCCGGGCGGCGGCAAGCTGGAGCCGCTGGCGGATGCGCCGGGGACCTATGTGAAGATCAGGGTTTAGAACTCGCCGATTTCGCACGGCACCGAACCGTCATCCCGAACCGGCGGCGGAGCCGCCGGGATCCATCGTCGCGCTCCGAAGCCCTTCGATGGATCCCGGGGCAAGCCCGGGACGACGCTGGGGCTCCGAGCAGGAACGATCCGCGCGATCGACGTCAGTGCCGGTATTGCGGCTCCTCGGCGTCGAGCTGGCGGCGGATCGAGGCGAGGTGGAGCCTCGCGGATTCCGGATCGCCCTCGCGCATCTGGCGATAGGCAGCCTCGGCTATCTGCGGGACGACGGGAATGATCTTGCGGCCGGTCGACATGGCCAGCACCTGCACCTGCGCGGCGCGTTCCAGATAATAGAGATCGTCCCAGGCCTCGGCGACGTTCGGCGCCAGCACCATCACGCCATGGTTGCGCATAAAGACGATGTCGGCGTCGCCGACGCTGCCGGCGATGCGCGCGCCTTCCGAATGATCGAGGGCGAGGCCGTTATAGTCCTCGTCTACCACGGTGCGGCCATAGAACTTCAAGGACGTCTGCCCGGCCCAGACCAGCGGGGCGCCCTCGGTCATGCTGAGCGCGGTCGCATAGGGCATGTGGGTATGGAAGGCCACCCTAGCGCGCGGCACGCGCTTGTGGATCTCGGCGTGGATGTAGAAGGCGGTCGCCTCGGGCTGGCCCTCCCCCTCGACGACATGGCCGTGGAAGTCGCAGACCAGCAGCCTGGAGGCCGTGATCTCGCGGAAGGCGAGGCCGTAGGGGTTGACGATGAAGAGATCGTCATGGCCCGGCACCACCGCGGAGAAATGATTGCAGATGCCTTCCTCGAAGCCATAGCGCGCCGCCATGCGGAAGCAGGCCGCGAGATCCTCCCGCGTCTGGCGCACAGCGTCGGCGCCGAGTTCCGGCCGGTTTGGCCGATCCGTCGCGGCGGCGGGGGCATCGGGTCGGTTGAGGCTATGGGCCATCGGGAGGCTTTCCGTCCAAAGAGGTCATGGCCCGCGCCGCCAAGGCCCAGGCGCGTTTCGCAGGAGCCCTGACGGATCGGGATGGCGGCCAGCATAGCGCAGCTCGGCCGATCGTCGCGCTCGCAATCGCCGCCGCGGATGCAAGATCGGCTCTCGGCGCTCGTGCCCATCGGCGGCGCGCCGTGCCACAAAAAGGCCGCCCCCTTGCGGGAGCGGCCCGGTCGGCTGCGCTGGGCTCAGCCGCGCCAGCCATGGTGCCAGCCGCGATGCCAGCCCGGCCCGCCCCAGCCGCGATGCCAGCCCGGTCGCGGACCCCAGGCATAAGCCGGGCGGCGCCAGACGGGGCCCACATAGACGGGCGCGCCATAGACATAAGGCCGGACATTCGGCTTGCAGTAGCCGTAGTAGTTTCGATGCCAGCCGGGACCGCATCCATCGGCGGCCTGAGCAGAGCCCGCCATGCCACCGAACGTCGCGAATGCGAGAGCGGCGGCGCCAACAGCAACCTTGAGCATGAAAGCCTCCATCCAGTGGATGAAGCCAGGATGGACTCGCCGCGCGACGATTTCAAATTACAAATCGGTCATTCATATAGCATTCATCAGATCGAAACAGTCAACGACTGCATGACCCGGCAATTACCGAAAGCAACCATCGCAATTCCGGCAAGAGCACGTCGAGATGAATGACTATTCATTCTTCAAGCAGAAGGCGACGGCTCCGGTGCGGACTGTCGATGTGTTCGAGCAGAGCCGGCAAGGCGCCGAGATCGGCGATGCGGCGGTAGCGTTCCGCCTGGGTCGGCTCCTCGGCATGTTCCAGCGCCCAGGTGAGATCATGCGGGACATGCACGGCCCAGGCGCCCGCTTCCAGAGCCGGGACGATGTCGGATTTCAGCGAGTTGCCGACCATCATCGCACGCCCTGCACCGTCGCCATGGCGTGCGAAGATCCGGGCATAGGTCTCGGCCCGCTTGTCGCTGACGATCTCGACCGCTTCGAACCAGTCGCCCAGCCCCGACTGGGCGAGCTTGCGCTCCTGGTCGAACAAATCGCCCTTCGTGATCAGCACGAGGCGGTAGCGCCCGGCGAGGGCCGCGAGCGTTTCGGTGACATGCGGCAGCGTCTCGACGGGATGAGCCGCCATTTCGCGGCCGGCGGCGAGGATCTCGTCGATCACCGAGGCCGAAACCTGGCCGCGGGTGATCTCGATCGCCGTCTCGATCATCGAGAGGACGAAGCCTTTGATCCCGAAGCCGTAAAAGCCGAGGTTGCGCTTCTCGGCCTCCAGAAGCCGGCCTGAAATCTCGGCCGCCTCGCCATGCCCGCCGAGCAGCGCGACGAAGCGCTCCTCGGTCAGCCGGAAGAACTGCTCGTTCTGCCAGAGCGTGTCGTCGGCATCGAAGCCGATGGTGGTGAGCGCCGCCATCATCACCTCGTCATGGTCGGGTGTGTCCCGACCATCCACGCCTTCCCTGGCCAAGAGCGGTGTTCAAGACATGGATGCTCGCCATAAGAGCGAGCATGACCGCCTGTTTCCCGCAAATGCGTTTCAGCCATCCTTCGGTTTGATCGCGCCCAGCGCGGCCTGGGCGGCGGCGAGGCGAGCGATCGGGACGCGGAAGGGCGAGCAGGAAACGTAGTCGAGGCCGACGCTCTCGCAGAAGCCGATCGAGGCCGGGTCGCCGCCATGCTCGCCGCAAATGCCGAGCTTGAGGCCGTCGCGGGTCTTGCGGCCTCGCTCGGCCGCGAGCTTCACGAGTTCGCCAACGCCGTCCTGGTCGATGGTGACGAAGGGGTCGGCCTCCAGCAGGCCCTTGGCGGTGTAGGAGCCGAGGAAGGAGGCCGCATCGTCTCGGCTGATGCCGAGCGCGGTCTGGGTCAGATCGTTGGTGCCGAAGGAGAAGAATTCGGCGCTCTCGGCAATTTCGCCGGCTCGCAGCGCCGCGCGCGGCAGCTCGATCATCGTGCCGACCTGATAGTCGATCGTCGTGCCGCTCTCCTCCATCACGGCCTTGGCCATGGCGTCGATCCGGGCCTTGACGAGGTCGAGCTCGGGCTTGCCCATGACCAGCGGAACCATGACCTCGGGGATCACCGGCTTGCCGGTCTCCCTGGCGGCGGTCACCGCTGCCTCGAAGATGGCGCGGGCCTGCATCTCGGCGATTTCCGGGAAGGCGACGGCGAGGCGGCAGCCACGGAAGCCGAGCATCGGATTGAACTCGTGCAGCTCGGCGGCGCGGTGCTTCAGCGCCTCGGGCGTGACGCCCAGCGCGCCCGCGACCTCGGCGATCTCCTTCTCGCCATGCGGCAGGAACTCGTGCAGCGGCGGATCGAGCAGGCGGATCGTGACGGGCAGGCCGCTCATGATCGTGAAGAGCTGGACGAAATCCTGGCGCTGCATCGGCAGGAGCTTGGCGAGCGCGTCGCGCCGTCCCTTGTCGTCATGGGCGAGGATCATCTCGCGCATCGACTGGATACGGGTGTCGTCGAAGAACATGTGCTCGGTGCGGCACAGGCCGATGCCTTCGGCGCCGAACTCCCGCGCGGTCTTCGCATCCTCGGGCGTCTCGGCATTGGCGCGGACCTTCAGGCGGCGCACCTTGTCGGCCCAGCCCATCAGCGTCGCGAATTCGCCGGACAGCTCCGGCTTCTGCATCTTCACCTCGCCGAGCAGAACCTGGCCGTTGCCGCCGTCGATGGTGAGGACATCGCCGGCTTTCAGCGTGGTGTTGCCGACGGTGAGCGTGCCCTTGGCGTAATCGACGCGGATCTGCCCGGCGCCGGAGACGCAGGGCTTGCCCATGCCGCGCGCCACCACCGCCGCATGGGAGGTCATGCCGCCGCGGGTGGTAAGAATGCCCTCGGCGGCGTGCATGCCGTGGATGTCCTCCGGCGAGGTCTCGACGCGCACGAGGATGACCTTGCGGTTGGCCTTTTTCGCCGCCTCGGCATCGTTGGAGTTGAACACGATCTCGCCTGCGGCGGCGCCAGGGGACGCCGGCAGGCCAGTGGTCAGCACCTTGCGCTCGGCCTTGGGGTCGATCGTCGGATGCAGCAGCTGGTCGAGGGCCGATGGCTCGACACGGCCGACAGCCTCCTCCTGCGTGATCAGCCCCTCGCTGGCGAGATCGACCGCGATCCTGAGCGCGGCCTTGGCCGTGCGCTTGCCGGACCGGGTCTGCAGCATCCAGAGTTTGCCTTCCTGGATGGTGAACTCCATGTCCTGCATGTCGCGGTAGTGCTTTTCCAGGATGCCGTAGATGCGGACGAGCTCCGCATAGGCCTCCGGCATCGCCTGCTCCATCGAGGGCTTGTCGGAGCCGGCTTCCTTCTTCGCCTTCTCGGTGATGTCCTGCGGGGTGCGGATGCCGGCGACGACATCCTCGCCCTGGGCGTTGATCAGGAACTCGCCATAGAGCGCGTTCTCGCCCGTCGACGGGTTGCGGGTGAAGGCCACGCCGGTGGCCGAGGTCTCGCCCATATTGCCGAAGACCATCGACTGGACGTTGACGGCCGTGCCCCAGGAGGCCGGAATATTGTTCAGCTCTCGATATTTGATGGCGCGGGCGTTCATCCAGGATGAGAAGACGGCGCCGACGGCGCCCCAGAGCTGGGCCTGCGGATCCTGCGGGAAGTCGCTGCCGAGCTGCTTTTTCACGATCTCCTTGTACTTGCCGACCAGCGTCTTCCAGTCATCGGCCTTGAGGTCGGTGTCGAGATGCAGGCCCTTGCGCTCCTTGTAGTCCTCCAGCGCCTCCTCGAAGCCGCCATGGTCGAGATCGAGCACGACGTTGGAATACATGGTGATGAAGCGGCGATAACTGTCCCAGGCGAAGCGCTCGTCGCCCGAGGCCTTGGCGACGGCCTCGACCGTCTCGTCGTTCAGGCCGAGGTTGAGGACCGTGTCCATCATGCCCGGCATCGAAGCGCGGGCGCCGGAGCGGACAGAAACGAGAAGCGGGTTGGCGGCGTCGCCGAAGGTCTTGCCGGTGAGGTTGCCCATCTCGGCGAGCGCAGCCTTCACCTGCGCGTCGAGATCGGCGGGGAACTGCTTGCCGTTGTCGTAATAATGGGTGCAGACCTCGGTGGTGATGGTGAAGCCGGGCGGAACCGGCAGGCCGAGATTGCTCATTTCGGCCAGGTTCGCGCCCTTGCCGCCGAGCAGGTTCTTCATCCCTGCCTCACCCTCGGCCTTGCCGTCACCGAAGGTGTAGACCCATTTCCCACCAGCCATCACTTCAACCTCTTGATTTGCAGCCGGGCGCAGCAACGCCGCGCCGTTGCGAAAGTTTCGTGTGCGAGCCGTCAGTGCCGGGCCTTGCGGGGCCGGACGGTCACCAGCGGCGGGACGTGCCGGTCATGCCCAAAACCGGCTGAACAATCAATGAGGGGGTCAGCGCCGACCATGGGCATCCTGTTCGGGCGAAATCAGCTCGATCTTCGGAAAATAGGTGCGATAGCGGGCAGTGTCCCGTGTCAGCAGACGATACCCAGCCACGGCGGCATGCGCGCCGATGAAGAAGTCCGGAAGGGGCGACCGCCTCTCCCCGCCACGACGGCGATAAGCCTCAAAGGATTTGCCCGCCAAAAATGCCGCCGCAAAGGGGATCGGCTCCCGCGCGATCAATGATGTCGGCAAGGCCTCATCCAAATCCTCGATCCGCGAATAGCGCACGGACACTTCGGCATAGATGACAGGATTGATCACGAGCCTGCTGCGGTCTGCTATCGCGGCAAGACGCTCGGCCGACCACGAGAACCACACCGCATCTTCGGTCATCACGTCCAGAAGGACATTGCTGTCGACGAGGACGCTCGGCATCATTCGCCGCGCGTGAGCGCCATGATCTGCTCGGTGGTCATCGCGATATCGCCACGCCCGCGCATCACCGAAATCAGCCTCGTTCCGCGCCCACCCATTTTTGCCTGCGCGGCCGGTCGAATGCGGACGGCGCCGCCGTCGAACTCGAATTCGACCTCCGTCTCGGGCATCAATCCCGCCCGCTCGCGCAGGGCGGCGGGAATCGTGACCTGACCCTTCGACGTGATCTTCATGGAGCGGCTCCCATGTCTTACTTTGCAATGTAAGAAATGGCGGCGCGACCGGCAAGCGTCGCTCAGGGCGCCTTCCGCCGCGGCCGCGCGCCTCTCGGCCAGCGCAGCGGCCAGGCGACGATCCGCTCCGGCACCGTTTCGTCGGGAACCTCGTCCTCGTTGGCATGCACCCGCCCGCGCACCGAGACGCCGGCCCGGACGACGGTTTCAGGATCGCCGGAGACCAGAGGATGCCACCAGGGCAGATCCGTGCCCTCGGCGACGAGGCGATAGGCGCAGGTCGGCGGCAGCCAGGGCAGCGTGCGCACGTCTTCCGGCGTCAGCGTCACGCAATCGGTGACGACCTGCGAACGGTTGGGGTAGTCGCGGCAGCGGCAGGTGCCGGCATCGAACAGCCGGCAGCCGATATCGGTGGCGTAGAGGCGGCCGGTGTCCTCGTCCTCGAGCTTGACCAGGCAGCAGCGGCCGCAGCCGTCGCAGAGGGATTCCCACTGCGTCCGGTCCATCTCTTCCAGCGCTGTCGTCCGCCAGAAGGGTGCCTGGGCTGGCTTTTCGTCGCTCATGGCCGCCTTATGCGCCGCTCCGGCCCGTGAGGGAAGTGTGCGCCTCGGCACGCATGCGATGGCTGTGCCAGAGCGGAACAGATGATTTGGCGCGGCGCGTGCTGGCGGCAAGGAAATCGTCGCATGCTGCCCTTACCCGGGACAGGGGGACGTGATTATGTGATCGTCGTCGCCATGCCGCCTCCGGGACGGCGGCGCCGGACAAGCGGAAGACCAGGCGGGCCATGGAATTCAGGAAGGCTGGCTGGAAGACGCGGCTGAAGCGCTTTGCGCTCGCAGCGGACTCGCGTCTCGACGCCGGCCTGTGGAGCGCGGCCCGGCGCGGCGGCGAGATCTATGAGCGGCTGCGCAGCCACACCGATCGGCTGACGGTGACGGGCGGCAGGCGGCTCCTGGCGGAACTCGCCAGCGAGGGGCTCAATATCGGCATCGTCGGCGCGGTCTTCGTCCTGATGCTGGCGCTGCCGGCTTTCCGCATCGGCAATGAGGAGGCGCTGAAGAGCCAGGTCTTCGCTGTCACCTTCCTCGACCGCTACGGCAATCCGATCGGCCATCGCGGGGCGCGGCACGACGATTCCCTCAAGCTCGAGGACATGCCGGACCATCTGCTGAAGGCCGTGCTGGCGACGGAAGACCGGCGCTTCTACGATCATTTCGGCATCGACGTGATCGGGACGCTGCGGGCGGTGACGGTCAATGCCCGCGCCTCCGGCGTCGTGCAGGGCGGCTCCTCGCTGACGCAGCAGCTCGCCAAGAACCTGTTCCTCAGCAATGAGCGCTCGATCGACCGCAAGATCAAGGAAGCGTTCCTGGCGCTGTGGCTGGAATACCGCCTCAGCAAGAACGAGATCCTGAAGCTCTATCTCGACCGCGCTTATATGGGCGGCGGCACCTTCGGCGCGGCCGCGGCGGCCGAGTACTATTTCGGCAAGTCGGTGAAGGACGTCTCGCTCGCCGAGGCGGCGATGCTGGCCGGGCTGTTCAAGGCGCCGACAAAATATGCTCCTCACGTCAACCTGCCCGCGGCCCGCGCCCGGGCCAGCGATGTGCTCAGCGCCATGGTCGATGCCGGCTTCATGACCGCCGGCCAGGTCGACGGCGCCCGGCGCAACCCCGCGACGCCGATCGACCGCAAGCGCGATCTCAGCCCGGACTATTACCTCGACTGGGCCTTCGAGCAGGTGAAGGAGCTGGCCGAGGCCGGCAAGCTCGGCGCCGACCGGGTGCTGACCGTCAAGACTGCCCATGACGGCCCCATCCAGCAGAGGGCCGACGAGGCGATCGAAACCATTCTGCGGCAGCACGGGCCGTCCTACCGCGTCAAGCAGGCGGCCACAGTGGTGATGGATCCGGACGGAGCGGTGCGCGCCATCGTCGGCGGGCGCGATTACGGGGCGAGCCAGTTCAACCGGGCGACGGCGAGCCTGCGCCAGCCGGGCTCCTCCTTCAAACCTTATGTCTATGCGGCGGCACTCTCGGCGGGCCTCTACCGCCCCAATACCATCGTCAGCGACCGACCGGTCTGCATCGGCAACTGGTGCCCCAACAATTACGGTCGCTCCTATGCCGGGGCGATGCCGCTCTATGTGGCGATGGCGAAGTCGATCAACACGATCCCGGTGCAGATGTCGATCGCGATCGGCAAGGCCGCCGGCGACACGCATGAGGCCCGCGCGGCCCTGCTGGGCCGCAAGAGGATCGTCGCCACCGCCCGCGCGATGGGCCTGACCTCGCCGCTGACCGACACCGTCTCCCTGCCGATCGGTGCCGCCGAGGTCACGGTGATCGATCAGGCCGCCGGCTATGCCGTCTTCGCCAATGGCGGCAAGCGCGCCAAGCCCTATGCGGCCATCGACATTCTGAACTCGCAGGGAGAGCTCATCTACAATCACGGCCGCGACGAGCCCGAACCGCAGCAGGTGCTGAGCACCCAGGTGGTGCAGGACATGAACTTCATGCTCGCCAAGGTGCCGACCGAGGGCACCGGCAGACGCGCCGCGCTGGACGGCATCGTCGGCGCAGGCAAGAGCGGCACGACCAACGGCTACAAGGATGCCTGGTATGTCGGCTATACCGGCAATCTCGTCGAGGCGGTGTGGTTCGGCAATGACGACACCGCCGAGACCGCCAATCTCACCGGCGGCTCGCTCCCGGCCATGACCTTCAAGGAGATCATGCAGTTCGCCCATCAGGGGCTCGAGCTGAAGCCGATCCCAGGCGTTCCCGCCGACCCCAAGGCCGCGAACGTCGCGGCGGCGGCAGGCACGGCGCCGGCGATGGCCGCGCGCGGCGCATCGGCAGGGCCGATGCCGCGGCAATCCTTCGAGGCTCTATCGGCCGTCGGCTCGCTGTTCCGGCAGGTCGAGCCGGCGCGGGCGGGGGCGCGGCCGCTGCAGGTCGGCATCCGCGAGATCAGCGGCGGCGAGACGCGGCTGCGCTGACGGTTGACGCGGCCGGGGCTCGCGGCTCAACTCGCGCGCCGCTGGCGAAGCGGGCGAAGGACGGCAAGGGTCGGATACCGGTGCGGATCGTGGAACTCGCCTATGTTCTGGCCCTGGGAGCAGGGCTGGGGCTGGGCTCGGCGCAATGGGCGGTGTCGGCCCGTCCCGCGATCGGAAAGGTCGAGGCCGGGCCCTGGGCGGCGTGGCCGGCCGGCGGAACGCGCGATATCGACCCCTATCTCCAGGGCTACCTCGCCCGCGGCGTGCATCTGCCGCTCGGCGCCGGCGAAGGGCTGGAGCTCATCGCCGAGACCAGCGACGACGGCGCGCCGCTCGATGCCCGCTGCCGCTATACGATCAGCGGCGTCACCCCCGCGGCGCGCGGCTGGACGCTGGCCGCGATCGACCCAGCCGGCAGCCCCTTCCGGCCGGGGCCGGAGCGGACGAGCTTCTCGGACGCCGAGATCATCCGCGGGGAAGATGGACAGATGGCGATCACCGCCGCCTTTTCCCCCCAGGCCGGCAACTGGTTGCCCCTGCCCTCCGCCGGACGCTTCCAGCTCTGGCTGAGGCTCTACGACACGCCGGTCTCCAGCCAGACGGGTGAAACGCGCCCTGCCAATCTGCCGCGCATCCAGCGCAGCGATTGCCGGTGAGTGCGGTGACGCCCCGGATCGGCAGCGGCGTCGCTGCGCCTGTTTGGCAGCGCCTGCGCGCGCGGGCGCTTCGCCTTGCTCTGCTGACCGCCGCCGGGCTGGTGCTGGCGGGCATCGTCCATATCGTCGCGGTGCTGCTCGTGCCGGAGTTCGCCGGTCGGGACGCGGCGCACGCCTATCGCGGGCTCGGCCAGCAGGGGCATGCCGAATTGCTGCCGCAGGAGGCCGGCGGCGCGCTCGCTCCCCTGCACGAGGCCGACCGCCATGTCGCGACGGCCGTCTGCGCCTATGATCTGGCGGCCGGCCCCCTGCGCGTGGCGGCGCGCACCGGCACACTCCCGCTCGCGATCACCCTCCATGGCAGCGGCGGCGGCGTGCTCTATGCCATCACCGACCGGGCGGCCATCCGGGGCATGCTGGAATTCCAGATCCTCACCGAGGCGCAGAACGACGAGCGGCTGGCGCAGGAGGAGGATGGCGAAAGCAGCAGGGAGCTGCGCGTCGTCGTCGACCGGCCGCTGGGGCTGGTCGTCGTGCGCGTCCTCGCCAAGCAGGCTTCCGACCGGTTCGACGCCGAAGCGCTGGCGACCGGCGTGCAGTGCGGCGTGGCGGGATAGCGGCGGGGAGTCCAGCGCGTCAGGCCAGCCCCTGCCTCAGCCCTTCGAGACCACGGGCGGCTGGGGGGGAGCGGCGGGTGCCCCGGTTTCGCCCCGGAACGCGCCGTTGAGCGGCATCCTGCAGAGCGGCCCGGCCTCGGCCTCCAGCGCCATGATCGCGCGCTCGGCGCGGATCGCTTCGCGCGAGGGCATCTCGACGACGAGATTCGCCAGAGCGTAGCGATAGCCGCGAACGCGGAAATCGAGCCGTTCGCAGACCCAGAGAATCAGGCCCTCGTTCTCGATCACACGCGCCATCGCCGGTTCGCGCTTGTCGGTGGCGACATCCGGCGACGAATCGGCCGTCCGCATGCGCACCCGGTCCATCGCCACCACCCGCGAGGCGTTGGCGCGGAAGGGGCCGATCAGCAGCCTGTCGGCATTGCTGTCCTCCGCCAGCTTGTTGTAGCGGGAGGCCTGCGAGGCGAAGGAGCCCGACGTCAACGCCCGGAAATATTCCGAATTGTCACCGGACTGCATCGGCACCGGCAGGATGCGGGTGTGAATGAGGTTGGCGACTTCGCTCTGGAAATAGCTGCGCGGGCTCGCGGGCATGACGAAGCGCCAGGCGCGGTCCCGCAGCTGCTCCTCGTCGTCGGTGAAGCGGAAGGGCGAAGCGGCCTCGCCGCGCGCCATCGCCGCGACGAAACCGGCCTCTGGCAGAACGATCTGCGACCAGACCGTCGGCTTGGGCCGGCCGAGATCGCCATCCGTGGACAGGCAACCGCCCAGCGCCAGTGCCAGACACAATGCCGGCGCAAGGCGCGCAGCCGCGTGCCTCCGGCGCTTGAGAGCCGGGCGGGCGGGCATCAGGCGGGCTGCCGGGCCTTTCCGCGACCCGGCTTGGCCGTCGCGGCGGATGTCTGGAGGGGGCCGCGGGGCCGCTTGCGCGGTGCCGCCTCGCGCGGCGCTGGCTCCGGCATCCGCTCATAGCGAACGCCGGTGAAGAACAGGATCTGCGCCGCTGCGCCCTGCTCCGTCGCAGGAGTCTTGCGGGAGCGCCGTGCAGGCGCGAGGGGGATGACGACGGCCATGTTGCGCCTCCTTGTCCAGCGCCCGACACTCAGCTGAGCGGGATGCGGGGCCGAGATTTTCGACCCGCCCCAGCTCGCGACGACCATCAGGCCCGCACATGGTTAACGCGGCCTTAAAACCTCGGGGATAATGTCCGGCTCGCCCCTTCGATCGCCGTTTCGAGCCCGACATGACCACGCGCACCGCCAAGGAACTCGCCGATCTGGCCCATCTCGCCCGCACGGGCGGGCTGGATCTCAGCCAGGTTTCGCTGCGCGTCACCGCCGATCTCCTGCTGGCGGCGCCGAATCCGCGTCGGCAGGATCTGGCCGCCTTCGCCGAGATGGCGATGGCGCTCATTCCCACGCTCGACGAATCGACGGCGGTGATTCTCGCCCGCAAGCTCGCGGCCTGGCGACATGCCCCGCCGGAGGTGCTGGCTGCCCTGAAGGCGAAGGGCGGCGCCGTGCTCCGCGCCCTCCTGGGCCACGGGCTCCCGCTCGACCCGCAGGAGCTGGAAGGCCATGCCGAAACCGGCGATGCCGACCTGCTCTGCGCACTCGCGGCGCGGCGCGACCTCACTCCGGTGGCCAGCGCCCTTCTGGTGCAGCACGATATCGAAGCGGTGGATCTTTCCCTGCTCGCCAATGGCGAGGCGCCCCTGCCGCGCGTCGCTTCCGACCTGCTGGTGCACCGGGCCCGTCGCCGCCCGGCCTATCGCACCGCGCTCCTCGCACGGCGCGATCTGTCGAATCTGGAGCTGGCCCCGCTCTTCCTCAGCGCGGGGCCGGAACGGCGGCTCGCTATACTCGATTCGATCTCGGCGCATGAGGCCCTGCATCCGGGCGAACGCCGCCCGGCCCTGCCCGCCTCCAGCTTCGGCGAGTGGCTGGCGCTCGCCAGCGACGACGCCGCGTCGGCCTTCGCCGCGCTGGCCCGCACCCTGGGCGGCGGCGGCGGCCTCGCCGATGCGATGCTCACCGATGCCAGCCGGGAGCTCGCCGCCCTCGCGCTGATCGGCGCCGGCGTACGGGTCGAAGAGGCGACGCGGTTCCTGATCCGACTCGGCGACGAGGCGGCTCATTCGGTCGAGCGCATCTTCGCGCTGGTTGCGCTGATGCGGACGATCCGGCCCAGCGTCGCGCGCCGGCTCGCGCTGATGGTGGGAGGCGACGGCGTCGGCGCTCTGCAGCGTCGCGGCCAGCATCAGCCCGCGATGGACCCCAGCGGCACACCCGCACGCGCCGGCGCGCAGCGCCCCGATGCGGCGGCGTCCTTGTCCGGACGGCCCGACAGGCACGGCGACCAGCGCGAGCGCGGCTGACGCCTCGCAGCCAAGGCGATCGCGCCGCGCGGCGGCCTGCGCGCCTCAGCCTTCGGCGAGGTCGAGGCGCGGGTCCCCGGCCCGGTTTTCGATCTCGACGAACCAGAGATCGCCGTCGAAGCGCCGCTCCTTGTCCACCCGGTCCTCGATGGCCAGAGGATCGGCATCGAGCAGAAGCTGGAATCGGCGAACCCCGTCATCGGCGGCGAGCGCCTGCGGCGCCGGGCCATAGAGCGCGGCCGACCCGTCGAGGCGGTCGAGCTTGACGAAGATCGCCCCGGCCTCGGCCGCGCCGCGCCGGCGCAGGACGGCGACGAGCCCGTCGAGCGCGGCCTGACGCAGCCAGGCGGACACCCAGAATTCGCTGGTCAGCCGCGCCATCGGCGCCGGAGTTCAGTTGGTGGAGGCGCGGCGCTGGGCCGGCGCACGGCCGATATCGGCGGGCGGACGCAGATCGCCGTTGATGAGATCGGCGATCGGATCACGCGGCTGGGCCGGGCGCGACGCCGCGGCGACGGGCGCGGGGGCCGGTGCCGGCGCCGGGTTGCGGGCGGCGGCCGGGACGGCGGCGGGCGGGCGCGGGGCGGCCTGGCGCTCTGGCTGAACCTGCCGCTCAGGCTGGCGTTCCCCTTGCGGCTGGCGCTCGGTCTGCGTCAATGCGCTGGGACGGCTCGGCGGGAGCACCGGCGCCACGCCCGGCTGGGCCGGGGCGGACGCGGCTGCGGGGGCCTCGCTCGCCGGCAGGGTCTCGGCTCGGCGGGGGGCCGCGGGCGCACGGGCCGCCTCGCTCTGGGGCGCGGTCATGATCGGATGCGGGTGGCGCGCGCTCTGGAACATCAGCGCATTGGCGAGGATCGCCACGCTCGCCGCGCCGAAGGCGAGGTAGATCAAGGCGCGGCCCGGGCTCTGGGCGGCCGCGCGCAGCACCCGTGCGATCCAGGGTGTGGAGCGCCGCCGCGCCGGCTGCTGCTGCGGGCGGCGAACCGGTGCGGAGAGCGAGGCGCCGTTGCGGGCGCGGGCAGCCATGGTTGCGGACATCGTCGAGCTCGTCTCAGGCGGTCAGGCGAAGGGGTTCTTTGGTGTCAAGGCTCCGGCGGGGAGCCCGGGCGAAGGTCACGATCCGGGCCGGCTCGGCCTGCGCCTGCGGCTGGGCGAGCGGAAGGCGCACGCCGACGCGGGTGCCCGCACCGAGCGCGCTCTCGACGGTGAGCTGGCCGCCATGGAGCCCCACAAGGCCGCGCACGACCGAAAGGCCGAGCCCCGTACCCTCATGCGAGCGGTCATAGGCGTTCTTGCACTGGAAGAAGGGATCGCCCAGCCGGGGCAGGTCGCCCGGGGCGATGCCGATCCCGGTGTCGGAGACCGACAGATCGACCCAGTCACCGTCCCGCACCAGAGCGAGCACGATCCGGCCGCCGGGCGGCGTAAACTTGATCGCATTGGAGAGCAGATTCAGCACCACCTGCTTCATGGCCCGACGATCGGCCTCGACGCCGGGGATCGTGCCGCCGATGACGGTCTCGACCAGGACATCGCCACGCTCGGCCTTCAGCGCCATCAACGCCGCGCATTCGCGCGCCATCGCGGTCAGATCGACCGGCTCGGGCTCGATCGCCATGGCGCCACTCTCGATCTTGGAAATATCGAGCAGGGTGTTCACCACCTCCAGCAGATGATGACCCGAGGAATGGATGATGCCGGCATATTCGGCCCGCTTGGCCGGGTCGAGCCGCAGGGCCTCCTCGCCGCTCAGCATCTCGGAAAAGCCGATGATGGCGTTGAGC
This sequence comes from Allobosea sp., assembly GCF_048595345.1. Classification (GTDB taxonomy): domain Bacteria; phylum Pseudomonadota; class Alphaproteobacteria; order Rhizobiales; family Beijerinckiaceae; genus Allobosea. The sequence continues at coordinate 8,158 of NZ_JBMDWH010000080.1, read as the reverse complement.
GGCGTGCGCAGCTCGTGGCTCACGGTCGCCAGGAAACGGCTCTTGATGTCGTTGGCCTTCACCGCCTCGGCATGGCCGCGATCGCGCTCCTCCTCGCCGACGCGCCGGGCCGTGACGTCCCGCATCACGCAGATGATCGCCGCCCCTTCATGGACGAGCGAGCGATCGACGCGGCAGGCGCGCATCTCGAGCCAGACCGCGACCGGGTGATGCGATGCGCCCGCCTCTGCGGACGGCACGAACAGGGTGCGGAAGCAGGCCGTAGCGTGTCCCTCGCCATGAGCGGCGTCGCTCAGGGCCTTTAGGAAGAGCGGGCGATCGGCGATGTGGACACGCTCGAACAATCCGCGGCCGAGCAGCGCCTGCGGCTCGGCGCCTGCGAGGCTACGCGCGGCGGCATTGGCGAAGACCACGGCGCCGGAAGCATCGTGCCAGGTGACGAGTTCGCCCAGATGGTCGAGCAGCATCCGGGTGCCGGTATCGCCCGTGCCGACCAGCATGGTCTCGCGCTGGCGCAACATGGCGGCGAGCGCCCCGAGCGTGAGGAGCAGAGCCGCCAGCGCCAGCCAGGGCATGGCAGCGGGATCGAGCTCGGCGACCGGCAGGGTGCCGGTCCGCTGGCCTAGCGCGACAAGGACCGCCGTCAGCGCCGCTACGAGCGCGGCCCGCAGCACGAGCCCGCGAACGGCGAAACCTGCGGCCTCGATCGGCAGCACGGCGAGAGCGACGAGCCATGGCGAGGCTATGCCGCCCGTCGCCACGACCACCGCAGCGAGGGTCAGGCCGATGCCGGCCGACGACAGGGGATGGGCCAGATCGAGCCTGGCGCTGCGCGAGAGCAGCACGACGGCGATGAGCTGCAGCCCCGCCGCGGCGATGAGCGCGATGTCGAAGAGTCCCGGCGTCCCACGCCAGGCGAGGAAAGCCGGTGTCAGCGCCAGCGCCCCGCCGCCGACCAGCAGCCGCGACAGGATGAAGCGCTCATGCGCCGAGGCACGGCGCTCATCGCCTCGCACCGATGCGTGCACCAGTGCCGCTGCCCGTGTCCTGAGTTCCGAAATCGCCATCACCAACGCAACGCCTGACCTGGCGGGCCGTGATCTCCCGCACACCGGCATTTCGCCAGCGCGGGTTTAAGCCGGCCTTAAAGTCGCCGCCGCCACAGGAGGGCCGTGTTCGAGCCCATCCCGTTTTCATCATATCTGTCAGATACTTGCGTGGCCTTCTCCCACTCTCACCGCGGCCGGCGATCTTGGCGTCAGGGTGAACGGAAGCTGAAGATCGCCCGCAGCCTTTGCCTCGAATACGATCGGTTCGGATCACGCGATTTTTCCGGATCGTCGCGTAGAGTGGCGTAGCGGTCGGTGGCGGCCGCGCCTGGAGACGGCCATGGCCCATTTTCTGCGAAAGGTCGCGATCATCGGCTTCATCGCGATCAACTCGCCCCTGATGGCGGGAAAATCCGAGGAAGCCCAGGTCTCGGCCGCGATCGAGAAGGCTGCGGCGATCCTCAAGCCGCATGCGGCGACCGGCAGCGTCAGTGCCGCCCGCGAAGCGGCCGAAATTCTCGCCGGGCTGGACCCGCAATTGCGCGACAGGCTGCTGAGCGGGGCAGCGATGGCGAGCGGCCACGCGCCGCATCGGTGAAAGCGGGGCGCGACCGCGGCGACGCTTGACGGCGCCACCGGCCCGCGAGAAGACGGCCCTCCCCGCCGACCGGCGGCGCGACGGCCTCATTCGCGCGCAAGGCAGCCCATGACCGCAAAGCTCGATGAGATCGTCGCCAATTTCGACCTGCTGGAGGAGTGGGACGACCGCTATCGATATCTGATCGAACTGGGCAAGGGGCTGGAGACGCTGCCCGAGGAGGCGCATAGCGACGCCAACAAGGTGCGCGGCTGCGCCAGCCAGGTCTGGATCGAGAAGCAGACCGAGGGCGGGCCGGGTCCGCAGACCATCCTGCATTTTCGCGGCGACAGCGATGCCCATATCGTGCGCGGGCTGGTGGCGCTGGCGCTGGCGATCTTTTCCGGCCGGCCGGCGAGCGAGATTCTGACCACGGACGCCTTCGCGGTCTACCAATCGCTCGGCCTCGCCGCGCATCTCACGCCGCAGCGCTCCAACGGGGTGCGCGCCATGATCGAGCGCATCAAGGCCGATGCGCGCGAGGCGGCCGGACCCTGACCGCCGGAGCGCTCAGCTTCCGTCCCGCGGCATGATGCCGGGCCTCGCGTCCGGCGTACGCCAAACGGCGAGGCCGGCGCCCCTGCCCTTGCGGTCGAGGCCGTAATGGCTGGCGAGCGAGGCCAGCGCGACCCGCAGGACCACCTTGGCCGAACGCGCCGGCCAGTGGCGCTCCCGTTCGACGAGATCGAGCCCCTTCAGAAACCCGCAGACATCGATGGCGACGCCAGACAGCTCGGGGCCCAGCCGGTCGCAGGCCTGCCGGACGCGCTGGCGCGCGGCGATAGCCGAATCCGACGCCCCGCCATGGTCGCGCGGACCGGCGGCGCGATCCTCGGGAGCGGCGGCGGCATCCCAGTTCATCGTCGTGCGCGGCAGCATCTGCGCGCGGGTGAGATCGGCGCGAAAACGCTCGCCCGCCGCGAATTCCTCGTCGCTGATCTGAGGCCTGCCATCCTTGCCCGGCCGCCGGTGGAGCCAGAGCAGCGGGCTTTCGCGATCATTGTGGGCCGGGGCGTCCGCCGATGCGGCGGGCGGCTGCGATCCGGCAACGGGGCGGAGGCGGTGAAGGCTCGCCGAAGGCCCCTGCCCGCGCCATGCCAGCTCGCCGGCCGCGACCAGCGCCTCGGCTGCCGCCGCCGCGACATAGCCGGCGCCGAGAGTGGAAGGGCCGCGCTTGCGAAACAAGGCGATGCGACCGCAGCCGAGCGGCGAAGCGAGCGCCGATGCACCCTCCTCGGCGAGGTGATCCAGCAGACGCTGCCGGTCGCGTTCGGTCGAGGCAGCGCTCATCGGTTGGCCTCCCCGGCCGCAATGGCGATCTCGGAGACGGCACGTCGGTGACCGCGCCGCGCCGCGACCAGCGCCGTCTCCAGCACGCCCAGGCCGAAATCCTCCCGTGGGTCGTCGCGCATGTCCTCGACGCGCGCGCAGGCATGGCGCACCGTCGTCCGGTCGCGGCCGAAGCCGAGACCCACCCGGGTCAGGCTGAGGCCGAAGGCGACATGGGCCAGATACATCGCCCTCTGCCGTGCGCGGGCGACCGGCAGGCATCCGCGCCGGGCGGCCCTTAGCCGTGAGGCCGCGATGCCGGCCGAAGCCGCCATCACCTGCTCGGCCAGCCGCAGCGATGCGGACTCCGCCAGCATCCTGCCAGAACAAGGCTCTGGATTGTTCATGCTCTGTTCTTTCCTCTTTCCGCGACCAAGCAGCCTGGCCGTTGGGTTTAAGGATTATATTCCTATTTGGAGAAAAGCAAGCCCGGCTGGGTGGGGGGCGCGGCGTGCGGCACAGCCTCGTCATCGCCCAGATGTGGAGAGCGTTGGGATGAGAGCGGGGTCGAGCCTCGGCACACGCTGATCGGTGATCGCGAGAGGTGCATGGACACCGGGCTTGAAGAGCCGGTCCTTCGGATGCCAGACGCAAGACCGCAGGACCACGACGGAGCGGCTGGCCTGGCTTCGACGGACAGGCTCGTCGCCTTGGCGAGACGCCATGAAAAAAGCCGCCGGAAACCGGCGGCTCATTCGAAATCGGGATGGGGATGAGGAGCGGCCGGGCTGGTCGCACCCCGTATCTGGTCCGGAGAGAAGCGCAGCGCTCCGGACGGAGGCTGCAATCCGCCTCAACGACGCTTGCGGCGCTGCTGGCCCAGGCCCATCTTCTTGGCGAGCTGCGAGCGCGCCTCGGCATAGTTCGGCGCTACCATCGGATAGTCCGGCGGCAGGCCCCACTTCTCGCGGTACTGCTCGGGCGACATGTTGTACTGCGTGCGCAGATGGCGCTTGAGCGACTTGAACTTCTTTCCGTCCTCCAGGCAGATCAGATAATCGGCCGTGATCGACTTCTTGACCGGGATCGCGGGCTTGGGCGCCTCGACCGGCGCAACCGGGGCGACTCCGCCCACCACGCGGTTCAGCGCGGCATGAATCTCGGCGATCAGGGCCGGCAGTTCAGCGGCCGGAACAGAATTGTTGGAGACGTAGGCGGACACGATATCCGCAGTCAGTTCGATGAAATCCGATCCATCGGCTTCAGCCATATCTTTTTCTCCTTGCCTCTATCGCTTCAGGCCTGCTGAACGCTACCTGCTCCCAGCCAGCGCCCCTCCTGAACTTACCACCGCGCCATCGAGCACTGACGATATCGGAATCATCGGGGTTGATCAGTGTGAAGAGCGTGTAATGGATACTTTGCAGTCATGCAAGCCAAGGTCCCGAACCGTTCAATCCATCTTTGGATCAATAGAACCGAGTTCAACCACAAGGCGATTTCCTTCTTGTCAAAAGATCAATGCGCGTTCCCGCCGCACCCTTGCCAGCCGGGACGCCCGCGCCTACCTCTGCGCGGCCCGATGCCGGAGAACGACCGATGCCAGCCGCCAAGATCGCAGCCGACGAGACGGCAAAAACGGGGCGCGGGCGCAGCGCCGAGGCGCCCATCGCAGCCGTCAGGCCGGTCGAGACCACAGTTCATGGCGTCACGCTGCGCGACGATTATGGCTGGCTGCGCGCGGAAAACTGGCGCGAGGTCCTGCGCGATCCGGACACGCTGCCGGAGGAGATCCGCCGCCATCTCGACGCCGAAAACGCCTATTGCAACGTTCAGATGGCTTCGACCAAGGCGCTTCAGCGCGACTTGGTCAAGGAGATGCGCGGCCGCATCAAGGAAGACGATTCCAGCGTTGCTCAGCCCGACGGGCCTTGGCTCTACTATTCGCGCTATAGAAAAGGCGGCGAGCATCCACTGATCTGCCGCAGGCCGCGTCTCGGCGACGGGGCGAAGGGCAAGAGCCGCGAGCAGATCATGCTCGACGCCGACGCGCTCGCCGAGGGCAAGGATTTCTTCGATCTCGGCGACACCGCCCACAGCCCGGACCATCGGCTGCTGGGCTGGAGCGCGGACGAGGCAGGCTCCGAGCTCTACACGATCCGCGTGCGCGACCTGGCGAGCGGCGAGGACCGCGCCGACCGTGTCGGGGACACGACCGGGGACATCGTCTGGGCCAATGATTCGCAATCCTTCTTCTATGTCGCGCTCGATGCCGAGCATCGCCCCTCGCAGGTGAAGCGCCACCGTCTCGGCACCTCGGCCGATCAGGACAGCGTGCTGCATGACGAAGCCGATGCCGGCATGTTCGTCGATATCGACCAGACCCAGTCCGGCCGCTTCCTGCTGATTTCGGTGGGGGATCACGAGACTTCCGAGATCCGGCTCGTCGACCTCGACACGCCGGACAGCGCACCGATGCTCGTCGCGCAGCGCAAGGTCGGCCGGCAATACGAGGTGGAGCATCACGGCGATGAGCTGCTGATCCTGACCAACGAGGCGGGCGCCGAGGACTTCAAGATCGTCTCGGCGCCGCTTTCGGCCCCCTCCCCCGAAGGCTGGCGCGACCTCGTGCCGCACAAGCCCGGCCGGCTGATCCTCGACCATTTGTGCCTGGAGGGACGGCTGATCAGGCTCGAGCGCGAGGACGGGCTGCCGCGCATTGTGATCCGGGAGTTGGCGGACGGCGCCGAACGCAGCATCGCATTCGACGAGGAGGCCTATGGGCTGGGAATCGCGCCGGGCTATGAATTCAGCACCCGGACCCTGCGCTTCATCTATGCGTCGCTCGCGCGCCCGGCCGAGACCTATGATTACGACCTCGCCAGCGGCGAGCGCACATTGCTGAAGCGCCAGGAGGTGCCCTCCGGCCATGATCCGGCGGCCTACAAGGTCCGCCGCATCTTCGCGACGGCGTCCGATGGCGAGCAGGTCCCGGTCTCGATCCTGCACCGGGCGGATCTGCCCCTCGACGGCAGCGCGCCCTGCCTGCTCTATGGCTATGGCTCCTATGGCTCGGCGATGTCGGCCTCATTCCGGACCCGGCCGCTCAGCCTGGTCGATCGTGGCTTCGTCTACGCCATCGCCCATGTGCGCGGCGGCACAGAGAAGGGCCGGCGCTGGTATCTCGACGGCAAGCGCGAGAACAAGCGCAACACCTTCACCGATTTCATCGCTGCAGCGAAGGCCCTGGGCGAGGCCGGCTTCACGGCTCCCGGCCGCATCGTCGCCGAAGGGGGCAGCGCGGGCGGCATGCTGATGGGCGCGGTCGCGAACATGGCGCCGGAGCTCTTCGCCGGGATCGTGGCGGAAGTGCCCTTCGTCGACGTGCTGAACACCATCCTCGACGAGAGCCTGCCTCTGACCCCGCCGGAATGGCCTGAATGGGGCGATCCGATCCGCGACCGGCAAGCCTTCGAGACGATCCGCAGCTATTCGCCCTATGACAACGTCGCCGCGCAGGCCTATCCGCCGATCCTGGCGATGGCCGGGCTGACCGATCCGCGTGTCACCTATTGGGAGCCGGCGAAATGGGTCGCGCGGCTGCGCGCGACGATGACGGGGGGCGGGCCGGTCCTGCTGCACACCAATATGGATGCCGGCCATGCCGGCTCGGCGGGCCGGTTCGATTCGCTGAAGGAAACCGCGCTCGCCTATGCCTTCGCGATCAAGGCGGTCGGCGGGGGCTGGGACGCGCCCGCCGCCTGATCAGACGCCGAGGCGGCTCTTTTCGCTGGCAAGATAGACCTTGAGCTCGTCCATCGAGCCGAAGGAGTACTCACCGTCCGGCGTGCGGGCGCGAATGGAACCGTCGGCATAGATGGTGAAATGCGCGTCGCCGACCTGATAGGCGCCGACCACGCCCTCCTCCGAGCTCGGGGGCTGTTCGGGAGCGCTCTCGGCTTCCGGCGGCTCGGGCTCACCCGGATCAGAAACCGGCGCGAGCGCTTCGCCCGGCGCCTCGACCTCGGTCTGCTCCTGAACCTGTTCGGACGCGCCGGGAGCTTCGGCGGTGTCCGGCGGCTCGGTCGCGGCCACGGGCGTCGCGTCCTCGACCGGCGACGCGAAGGAGGGCTCGATCCGGCCGCTGCGGGGCGAGAGCCAGTCATCGGGCAGCGCGAAGGGATCGGTGGAGACGGAGGGCTCGATGCGCGGTCCGGGGCCCAGCTGGTCGGTCAGGCTGCGGCGCAGCGCGGCGAATTCGTCGATCTCGGCCTCGCCAGCCGGCTCGGGCTGATCCGGAACGGGCGTCACCTCAGCAGCGGGGAGTGCGATTTCGCCACCCTGGGTTGGCGCGATGTCATCGCGCTCATCGCTCGCCTGCTCGTCAGACAGGGACGGGGCGATGGATCGCGACGTCTTGGGCCGGATGGCGATCGGCGGGGCTTCGACCTCGCTCGCAGCGGGCTCGCTCGCGGGCGTGTCGACCGGCAGCCAGAGCCGGGCCTCGTCGCGGAAGGTACGGTCCGCGACGGGCGGTTCGACGGCGGGGCTGTCGGTGGGCTGCCAGGCGGCGGTGGGCTCGGTCGGCCGCGGCTCGTCCCAGGCCGACAGGTTCGGCGTGACACTAGCGATTGAGGTATGCTCGGGCGCAGCCTCGGGCTCCTCGGTTGCCGGCGCAAAGAGATCGGGCGTCGCAGGGCCGGTCTCGGCCTCGAGGGCGGCAGGCTGCTCTTCCGCTTCGTCGGCCTCGTCAGGCGGTTCCTGCTGGGCCTGCTCGGCGACCATGCGTCCGAAAAGGTCGCGGTCGGCCCCTTCCTGCGCGGCGGCGCTGCCGTCGCCCTCGGCAGGCTCGTCCCGATCCGATTGCGAGAGCGCGGCGGCGACAGCTCCGGCCGCGAGGCCTGCTGCGCCGACACCGACGACAGCAGGCCCCAGCGAGCGCCCTTGCGAGGCCCCAGCGGCCGCATCCGACAGCGGCGCGGTGCGCCAGGGAGCTTCTGCGACGTCGGGCGCGACCGGCTCCGTCGTGACGGGCGCGGTCTCGGCATAGCTGCCGGAATAACCGGCTTCGGCGATCTGGCGCCGCATGGCGCGGATTTCGCGCAGCACGACGGCGAGCGAGAGCATCAGAAGGCCGGCGGTGGCCATGATCGAGCCGATGATGACCTGGGTGAAACCGCGCTCGAGCACCAGATAGGGCCAG
>NZ_JBMDWH010000079.1:0-4486 GCF_048595345.1 Allobosea sp. | reverse complement strand
ATCCGAAAGCGGACGCGTTTTCACGGCTTCATTTTGATGCTGTCATGTTCGCGGTTGGCCGCATCAATCGCCGCACCGTTGTTGAGTGCCCACGCGCAGAGCGCCTCAAAGGGCTCGCGTAGTGAATGGCCGAGCGGGGTGATCGCATACTCGACGCCGATGGGTGCGGTCGGCAGCACCGTCCGGGTCACCAAACCATTGCGCTCCAGCCGCTTCAGCGCGTCCGCCAGCGCCTTGTGCGTGATGCCGTCGAGCCGCCGTTTGATCGCGTTGAACCGTGAAGGCCGCGGGCAAAGCACCGTGAGGATCAGGATCGTCCACTTGTCGGCGATCTTGTCCAGCACCGGGCGGACCTGCGCCATGTTGGCGAGCGCGCAAGCGGACGCGGCATCGAAGTCGGTATCGTCGGCCATATCTAGGCTACCTTAAGTGCGTTCTTGATAGCAGATACACGCTGTGTATCTGCTGCGCCATTGCAGATGAAGGGATGCCCCGATGGCTCGCATGCAAGACAAGGTTGCGCTGGTGATCGGCGGGGCGAAAGGCATCGGCCTTGCGGTCGCCGAGCGGCTGGCGGTCGAAGGCGCGTCGGTCGTCTTCACCGGGCGGCGCGCCGACGAGGTCGACGCAGCCGCTGCGAGGATCGGGCGCGGTGCGCAGGGCCTCGTCGCGGACGCAGCCCAACAGGAGGATCTGCACCGCGTCGTGGCGACGGTGCGGGAGATGCATGGCCGGATCGACGCGCTGGTCCTCAACGCGGGCATCTCGGAACCCGCGACCCTGCGCGACGGGACGCCCGAGCATTTCGACCGGCACTTTGCGGTCAACGTCCGTGGGGCTGTCTTCGGGTTGCAAGCGGCTCTGGGCGCAATGGGGCGGGGTGGGGCCGTCGTGCTGATGGGGTCGATTGCCGACGTCATGGGCGTGACGCCCTACGGGACCTACGCCGCGACGAAGGCAGCGCTGCGCTCCTACGCGCGCACATGGACGGCGGAACTGGCCCCACACGGCATCCGCGTGAACGTGGTGGCCCCCGGTCCGACCGATACCGCCATGATGGCGAGCGTATCTGAGGACGGGCGGGCCGCACTCATCGCGCCGATCCCGCTCGGCCGCATGGCGCGTCCCGAGGAGGTGGCAGCGGCCACGCTGTTCCTACTGAGCGACGAGGCGAGCTTCGTTGCGGGGGCCGAACTGTGCGTCGACGGCGGGATGCAGCAGGTCTAGCGTCCCGATAGCAGTTTCAGGGTGTCCGCTTCCGCCGGTTTGCATCCCCGAAGCGGACCATCTTGAAGCCACCCATTTTGGACGTTCAGATGGGCGCGTCGTGGTGGCAGATGCTGGCCGAAAGCAGAACAATCGCTTCGGAAAAGGCCGACCAGAGATGCGGACGGCCTTCAATCGATCCGGATCGGAAAGGAACGGAGCGAAACGCGTCACTCATAAGCAGATGTCCCGGCCTTGACCGAGAGCCTCCGGTTCCATCCCGGCGGCTCGAGCGGCCAACCGGCATAGGCAAGCGTTAACCCTTAAGACAGATGTGGCGGACCATGCCTCAGGTCACTGTGGCGGTGTCTTGCCAGGCTGCGCCAAGGACCCTTCGCGCGCTTGCATAAGCCACCTGCAATCTCCAGCGTGGGCGCAATAGAATGGCCGAGATGTCCGTCGATGAAGCTCTCGATCGAGCCAACGCCGATATCCAAGCGGGACGGCACCAAGAAGCCAGAAATCTTCTGGAGGCGATACTCAAGGTAGAAGACAAAAACCCTCGAGCCTTGATCGGACTTTCGGTCGTCAGCTTCCAACAAGGCGACCTGCCGAACGCGGTCAACTACATCTCGGCAATAGTCCTAGAGAATCCATTCGACAGCGACCTCCTCGGCACGTGCTCGGCCCTTCTGCGGAGCTTTTCCGTCGAGGAATTCGCCGATCGTGTCGAAGCGATAAGTGATGACGCCAAGAAGGATGCGCGGACAATAACGGCGTGCCTCGACGGTTTTCTCAACATGGCGGATTTCGGATCTTCGGGCGAGGCGATCGTGCGCGTCCCATCCGAGATCGCTAGCGCGATCCACTTCATATCGCTCGACGCTCTGTCTGTAGGCTCCAACAGATCGAAGTTCGGTCGGTACTCGCCTATCAACTGTGTCATCGCTCCTACCGCGGGAGACTATGAATTCCGCGAGAAGCACTTCATCTACGCGTCCTCACTGCTGGAGGACAAGCAGGAGATCCTTGAGGCGTTCGGCCTCCGGGATCTGGCACGGGTCAAAGAGGTTCACAAGGTCAAAGCGAAGCGCATGTCGGATGCCCTCGATGAAATCGGGGTCTCAGGTCTCGACTATTTCAAGAGCGATCTGGAGGGCATAGACGGCTTGGTCCTGCGCGACGCCCGGCAGCACATCGCCGGGGCCGCCGTCGTACAGGCCGAGCTCCGTTTCATGCCGGCCTACGAGGGGGAGCCGCACTTCGACGAGACCGTCGCCTACATGCGCGGACAAGATTTCGAGGTGCTGCATCTGACCAATGAGAATTGGCGGTACGCGACCCGGCACAGGGAGCACATGGCCAGAGGTCGGACGGTGTTTGCGGATACCGTGTTCGTGAAGAATCTCGACACGTATCTATCGCTTCAAGGACGCTCGACCGAGGCCGTGGTTCGATATTGCCTCGCCTGCGGCGTGTCGGGCAACGCAAACTATGCCGAATTCATACTCGAGAAGCACAAGGAACTCGTCCCTTGTGATCTCGTCGCCGCTCTCGTCAACTACCTGATACCGAAGGCCCGCTTCGGTCAGCCTCAGTTCGCCAAGACCCGGCTCGGTCATGTCGCCATGTCGTGACCGGAGTTTCCAGCCTCACGCCCTGGAAGGCTACGGCGGCGGGCCATCCAGGGCGATCAGATCGACGTTCCGCGCCTTGAGGACGCTGAACAGGCCTTCCAGTTCTCTATCGCAGGGATCGTCCACGATCGCGGCTTCCGGCGTGTCCTCCTCCAGCCACGCCTCCGCATCCTTGTTGGAGGAGAACCCGAGCGGGTCGTAGCCGAGTCTCTCGAGCATTCGGCACGCCCGTCGCCGCCGTGCGGCGCTACGGGAGAGGGCCAGGGCCGGAGGCCGGAGCGGACGAGCGGCCATCACGCGGCCTTCCGCGACTTCGAGGACGTCGCCTTGCCCGCGCCGCGGTTCGAATTTAGCCGCGACCGCTTCGAACCCGCCTTCTTCCGGGCAGCGGCCGGCTGAGCGGAGGATCCACCCTTCTCGGAGTCGATGCTGCGCCTGAGGGCCTCCATCAGGTTCACGACGTTGCTGGAGCTCGGTGCCGCCACCTTCGATCGACCCTTGCCCTTCTCGGGCTTCTTCGCCTTGCCCTTGACCAGCGCGATCAGCGCTTCCTCGTAGCGGTCCTCGAACTTCGACGGATCGAACTTCCTCGTCGACCGGGCGATCAGCTCCTCAGCCAGGGACCGCATCTCGTCGGTCGGATTGCCGTCCGGCATGTCCTCGAAGTAGGCGGTGGGCGACCGGATCTCGTCCTGGTACCGCAGCAGGGTCGCCAGCAGGCCTTTGCCGTAGGGCTCGATCAGGACGATGCGCTCCCGCTTGTAGATGACGATCCGGCCTAGGCCCGCCATCCCCTTCTTCCTCATCGCATCCCGGATGACGGCGAACGCTTCGCGCGACACCTTGTCCTCGGCCGCGAGGTAGTAGGGCTTGTCGAGGTAGCGCTCGTCGACCTCCTCGCGCTTGCAGAACGCCTCGATGTTGATCGTATGCGTGCTTTCCAGCGCGATCTCGCTGAGCTCCTCGTCCTCGACGGGGACGAGGTCGTCCTTGGCGACCTCGCAGCCCTTCACCTGATCGTCGCGATCGACGGTCTCGCCGGTCACGGAGTCGACCAGCAGCTGCTTCACGCGGTTGCCGGTCTCACGGTTGATCGTGTGGCACTTCAGGTCCCGCGACGAGCTGATCGCCGGATACAGTCCGACGGAGCAGGAGACGAGTGAAAGTCGCAGGTGCCCCTTCCAATTGGCGCGCGATGCCACTGCAGCCTCCAGAATTCGCACAAGTATTCGTCGCCGGCGATGAGTCGATGCGATGCCGACCACGAATTCGGCGACTCAACGAGAGTCGCTCTCGACTCGTTCCTGCGCAGTTCGCCCTGTGGATAACTTGCGAGATCTTGCCTGCCCCCGCAGTCGAAGCGGCATCCCGGAACCGGCGATCGGCCGCGCGGTTTGCCGGAAGTCATGTCCGAACTCCTCAAGCCGTACCGCGAGAAGCGGGACTTCGAGTCCTCGCCCGAGCCTCGTGGGCGCCGTGGCCGGAAGACCGCCAAGGCGCGATTCGTCGTCCAGAAGCACGACGCCCGACGCCTGCACTACGATCTGCGGCTGGAGATGGACGGGGTGCTCAAGAGCTGGGCCGTCACCCGCGGGCCGAGCCTATCGCCGGCCGAGAAGCGGCTCTCCGTCCGCACCGAGGAC
>NZ_JBMDWH010000078.1:0-12252 GCF_048595345.1 Allobosea sp. | reverse complement strand
CCATCGCGCCGATCGGCCCGCCGCGGCCGATCGCCTGGACGTGGCGAGGCCCCTGTTCCTTCAGGATGCGCTGAAGACCCTTGATCGTGTAGCCTTCGCCGTAGAGCAGGCGGCGGATGCCCTTGAGCAGGGCGACATCGTCCGGGCGGTAGTAACGCCGGCCGCCGCCGCGCTTCAGCGGCTTGATCTGGCTGAAGCGCGTCTCCCAGAAGCGCAGCACATGCTGGGGGATATCGAGATCCTCTGCGACCTCGCTGATGGTTCTGAAAGCATCGGGGCTCTTGGTGTCCAATTCGGCCTCTTCATTGCCGGCGTGGAACTCCAGGCTCACTCAGTCTCGCCCTCACCGCTCTGGCCGTTGATCCGGGCCTTCATCACGTTTGAGGGCTTGAACACCATCACGCGACGCGGCTCGATCGGCACCTCTACGCCAGTCTTGGGATTACGCCCGATTCGCTCGCCCTTGTCTCGCACCACGAAGGAGCCGAACGAGGACAATTTCACGTTTTCCCCACGCGCGACCGCGTCGCAGATCTCGTCGAGCACCGCCTCGACGAGCTTGGACGACTCCGTCCGCGACAATCCGATCTTCTGGTAGACCGCCTCGCACAAATCCGCGCGCGTCACCGTTTGCCCCGACATTCCATCCTCCAAGGCGGCGCTGGGCCGGCGGCCGGAGCCGACGCCTCCGCGCCAATACGGACGCCGGACGCTAGGCGCCCCGGTCATCCCGGTCAATCCTCGACCCGCGTTCGGCGAGCCGGACAAGCGAGAATCTTGACAGTGAAAGGCCTGGAAACCTCGGTTTGGCGCGGATTTCGCTGTTCCCGCTCACCAGCGGATCAGCGCCGAGCCCCAGGTGAAGCCGCCGCCCATGGCCTCGATCAGCACCAGCTGGCCGGGCTTGATGCGGCCGTCCTTGTAGGCGTCGGCCAGCGCGAGCGGAATCGAGGCCGCCGAGGTGTTCCCGTGCCGGTCGACCGTGACGACGACATGCGCCGGGTCGATGCCGAGCTTGTCGGCGGTGGCGTCGATGATGCGGCGATTGGCCTGATGCGGCACGAACCAGTCGATATCGGCGCCGGAAAGCCCCGTCTGCTCGAAGGTATGGCGCACCGTCTCGGCGAGATTGTTCACCGCGTGGCGGAAAACCTCCTTGCCCTCCATGCGCAGCAGCCCGACCGTCTTGGTCGAGCCGGCACCGCCATCGACATAGAGCTTGTCCTTGTAGCGGCCATCGGAGCGGATATGGGTCGTCAGCACGCCGCGATCGGCCAGCGTGCCCTGCCCTTCCACCGCCTTCAGCACGAGCGCGCCGGCCCCGTCTCCGAAGAGGACGCAGGTGGCGCGGTCCTCCCAGTCGAGAATTCGCGAAAAGGTCTCCGCGCCGATGACGAGCGCGGTCGTCGCCCCGCCCGTCGAGAGGAACTTGTCCGCCGTCGCGAGCGCGAAGACGAAACCGGAGCAGACCGCCTGCAGGTCGAACGCGACGCCGCCGGTGATGCCGAGCGCCGCCTGGATCTGCGTGGCCGTGGCCGGGAAGGTATGGTCCGGCGTCGCGGTGGCGACGATGATCAGGTCGATCTCGGATGCGTCGATGCCGGCATCGGCGATCGCGTCCTGAGCGGCCTTCAGCCCCACCACGGAGGTCGGCTCGTCATCGGCCGCGATATGACGCTGGCGGATACCGGTGCGCTGGACGATCCAGTCGTCGCTGGTGTCCACCTGCGTGGCGAGTTCGGCATTGGTCAGGATGCGGGCCGGCAGATACGAGCCGCAACCGATGATCTGTGAGCGCAACTTCGACAAGGAAACCGTTTCCCTACTGGGCGTCGGCGGGCTGCGCAGCAGGCAGCTCGGGGCGCGTGCTGGCCGCGACCATCTCGCGGACCTTGGCCATCAGATCCTCGCGCGCCATCTCGTAGCCGAGTTCGGCGGCGCTGGCGAAGCCGATCGCATCCGTGCCGCCATGGCTCTTGATGACGATGCCTTCCAGCCCCAGGAAGACCCCACCATTGGATTTGCGCGGGTCGAGCTTTTCGCGCAGCGCCGCAAAGGCGCCCTTGGCGAAGAGATAGCCGATCTTGGCCATCAGCGAGCGGTTCATCGCCGCGCGCAGATAGGAGGTGATCTGGCGGGCGGTCCCCTCGGCCGTCTTCAGGGCGATGTTGCCGGTGAAGCCTTCCGTGACCACCACATCGACCGTGCCCTTGCCGAGGTCGTCGCCCTCGACGAAGCCGTGATAGGCCATATGCGGCAGGTTGCTCTCGCGCAGAATGCGGCCGGCTTCCTTGACCGCCTCGACGCCCTTGATCTCCTCGACGCCGACATTGAGCAGCCCCACCGTCGGCCGGTCGAGATCGAGGACGACGCGGGCCATGGCGGCGCCCATCACCGCAAGATCGACGAGATGGCGGGCATCGGCCCCGATTGTGGCGCCGACATCGAGCACGATGCTCTCGCCGCGCGCGGTCGGCCACAGGCAGGCGATGGCCGGCCGGTCGACCAGCGGCATCGACTTCAGGCAGAACTTGGACATCGCCATCAGCGCGCCGGTGTTGCCGGCGGAAACGGTGACGTCCGCCTCGCCGGTCTTGGTGGCATCGATGGCGCGCCACATGGAGGATTTGTAGCGGCCATAGCGCAGCGCCTGGCTCGGCTTATCGTCCATCTTCACCGCCACCTCGGTGTGATGGAAGGTGGTGACGGCCTTCAGCTTCGGATGCTGATCGATCAGCGGCAGCACTTCCTTTTCGTCACCGAAGATGACGAAGCGCGTGTCGGGCCGCCGTTCCAGCATCAGCGCGGCGCCCGGGATGACGACGCTCGGGCCGTGATCTCCGCCCATCGCATCGAGCGCGATTGTAACCGGTCGTGTCATGGAGTTCTGGTGTGTCCCGGAAGCGGCCGACCTTCCATTCCGGGCGGCTCTGTGGCGGCCGGACAATAGCGGTTTGCGGCAAGGCCGCAAGCCGCCCAAGGCGTGGTGGGCTGTTCAATCATCGTTGCGATCCGTGACCGGGCGGGCGGCACCGGCCGGTTCAGGGCTCGTCCCGCTTCAGCTTTGCCAAGGCAGCGAAAGGCGACGGTTCGGGCTCGGCACTGGCCGGCGGGGCGAAGCTGACGCCCGGTTTGCGCGGATAGGGATCGAGCGCCAGAGCCAGGAATTCGAGCGTGATGGCGCCGAGATCGATGACACCGTCGGTGATGGGCTCGGGCGGGTCCGCCTCGTTCAGCATCACCTCGATATCGATCTCGCCCTCCTCCTCCCGCTCGGGACGGACGGCGAAGATCGGATCGGTGTCCGGTACCATGTCGAGCTTCAGCGGCACGTCGAGCGCGACGGGAAAGGCATCGAGGGTGACGACGCAGATCTGCTGGATCTGCGCCCTGATGCGCCCCTCCAGCTTCACACGCTCGCCATTGCGGGACAGATCGTAGCGGGCATCCAGCTTCTCGAGCGCAGCCAGCCCCAGGCTTTTGGCGATCGGGGCGAGTTGCGAGGCTTCGGCGCTCACCGTCGCTTGCGTGCCGCGCGGACGAATCGTTTCCACACGAACCGGATGGCTGAGCAGCGGGGATGCGCGGTCAGACGTCATGAACGGCCTCCTTGCCGTGAAAGACGGGGAAGAGCGGCTCCTTCTCCAGAACGCCGCCGAGATCGCAGCCAGCGAGGCCGGCCGCAGCGGCTCGCAGATAGGCGGAGAGGACGGCCGGATCGGCGCTGGGGGCCGCGTTGCGGCCCAGCGCTTCGTCGAGCGCCGCTGCATCCTGCGCAGAGAAGCCGGCCTCATAGGCCTGCAGGCGGCCATAGAACATCTGGCCGATCTTCTTCATGCGCTTGGGCACGGCGATGTCGCTGACGCCGCCATTGCGGAATCCCAGTTCCAGATAGGCGAAGCAGGCATCGATGAGATCCTGCGCCAGATCGTCGGCGGGGGGCGGCAGTTCGCGCAAGCGCCGCAGCACCACGAACATGTGCAGCGCCAGCGCCTCGAAACGCCCCTCGAAGCTGTCGGGGATGCCGCCGTCGATATAGAGCGCGGGCCGGCGCGAGGCTTCGGCGATGCGCGCGAACAGCGCCTCGGCCGGCGCCCGGCGGCGCGCCCGCTTTCCAAACCAGCCGAAGATCACCGGATTTCCTCCATCCGGCGCCTTCCGCGATGTCCTCGCCTTGCCAAAGCCATCCTCGGGCGTTACGCCAACCCTCACCCCTTTGACAAGCGGCATGGAGCACGGCGCTCCGGCCGCCCGGCCTTCGGATCGTGCCCGCATGACCCATATCACCCGCCGCACGGCTCTGCTCGGGGCCCTCGCGACAACCTCTCTGGCGCTGGCCGGCTGCGGCCCGGATGCCGGCGGTTTCGTGCTGCCCACCTCGTCGGGCCTCAACGAGGAGTTCAAGCGCGGCTTCGTCATGGACGAGACGCTGGTCGGCCAGGTGAAGGTCGGCATGGATGTCCACAAGGTGCTGGAGATCCTCGGGACGCCCTCGACGACCTCGACCGTCGGCAACCGCACCTTCTATTACATCGGTCAGACCGTGCGCCGGCGCTTCCAGTTCCAGGACCCGCAGGTGATCGATCAGCAGGTGCTGGTGGTCTATTTCAACAAGGGCTTCAAGGTGGAGCGGATCGCCAATTACGGCCTGCAGGACGGCGTGATCTTCGATTTCATCAGCCGCACCACCCCGTCGGGCGGCGAGGAGCAGAGCTTCCTGCGCAACCTCTTCCGCGGCGTGACCAAGTTCAACCCGCTCGGCTGAGCGGAAACGTTCGGGACATGAAAAACCCCGCGGCTCGCGCCGCGGGGTTTTTCATGTGTGGAGCGCACGGGTTCAGGCGGGCTTCGGCCCGCGACGCTCCGGCAGCGTCATCGCCATCACCCCGATCACCACCAGCCCCAATCCGATCCAGGCCGTGGTGCCGAGACGCTCGCCCAGGAACAGGATGCCGATGGCGACGCCGATCGGCACGCGCAGATAGGACACCGAGGTCGTGCCGACCGAGCCCAGCGTGCGGATCAGACGGAAGTAGATCGCAAAGGCCAATGCCGTGCAGAAAACCGAGAGCGCCAGCAGCGCCAACAGCGAATCCGGCGAGGGCGACAGCATCCAGGGCCGGTCGATGACCAGCGAGGCCGGGATCAGGATCGCCGTGCCGCAGAGCATCGAACCGGCGGCCGGCAGCAACGGGTCCATGCCGGCGAAGTTGCGGCCGAAGAGCGCGGCACAGGCATAGGCGATCGTGGCGACGACGATGGCCATTTGCGGCAGCACCGCGTGACCCAGGCCGGAGAACGCATCCACGCCCACGATGAGCGTGATGCCGGCGAGCCCGGCGGCGACACCCAGCCCCTTGCGCCAGTCCGGGCGCTTGCCGGGAGCCGTGGCAAGCCCGATCAGGAAGACGAAGACCGGCGTCGAGCCGTTCAGGATCGTCGCCAGGCCTGCGTCGACACTGCGCTCGGCCCAGGCGATCAGCGTGAAGGGAAAGACGCTGTTGAACAGCGCCTGCATCAGAAAGCGGCGCCAGCTGCCCGCATCGCGCGGCAGCGACAGGCCTCTCCAACGGATGACGGCCAGCAGCACGAGCCCGGCGATCAGCGTGCGCGCGGCGATGAGCGTCACCGGCGGGATGGTCTCCACGCCGATCTTGATGAAGGTGTAGGAGCCGCCCCAGAGCGTGGCGAGCGCCAGCAGCAAAGCGAGATCGACGGCGCGGCCGGAAGTGGCGGGCGCGGCGGAATGAGTGGGTGTCGTCATGAAGGTCCATCCTGTTTCGGGAGGGACCATCGCAGCCAGGCAGCCTCGCCGCATCCACCGACGCTACGCTTTCGGCCGTAGTGAAGCGGCAGGCCGATGTTCAAAGCCTGATTCAATCCACCGGCACAAAGGCCTGACGGAACACAAAAAAGCCCGCGGCCGACGCCGCGGGCTCCCATGCCGATGAGCCCCCCTCAGCGATGCGCCAGGATCGCCAGCAGCAGCAGCGCGATGATGTTGGTGATCTTGATCGCCGGGTTCACGGCGGGGCCCGCCGTGTCCTTATAGGGATCGCCGACGGTGTCGCCCGTCACCGAAGCCTTGTGCGCGTCGGAGCCCTTCATGTGGCGCACGCCGTCCTTATCGACGAAGCCGTCCTCGAAGCTCTTCTTGGCGTTGTCCCAGGCGCCGCCGCCCGAGGTCATTGAGATGGCGACGAAGATGCCGGTCACGATGACGCCCATCAGCATGGCCCCGACCGCGGCGAAGGCGTTGTTCTTGCCCGCGATCCACTCGATCGCGAAATAGGTCACGATCGGCGCCAGAACGGGCAGCAGAGACGGCACCACCATTTCCTTGATCGCGGCGCGAGTCAGCATGTCGACGGCGCGGCCGTAATCGGGCCGGTCTGTGCCCTGCATGATGCCGGGCTTCTCGCGGAACTGGCGACGCACCTCCTCGACGACCGAGCCTGCGGCCTTGCCGACCGCCGTCATGCTCATGCCGCCGAAGAGGAAGGGGATGAGCCCGCCCAGCAGCAGGCCGACGACGACGTAAGGGTTCGACAGCGAGAAATCGACCGTGACTCCCTTGAAGTACTGGAAGGCGGTGGAGCCGGCCTTGTTGGCCTCGGAGATGAAGAAGTTCAGGTCCGAGGTGTAGGCCGCGAACAGCACCAGCGCGCCGAGGCCGGCCGAGCCGATCGCATAGCCCTTGGTGACGGCCTTGGTGGTGTTGCCGACCGCGTCGAGCGCGTCGGTGGAGTGGCGCACCTCCTTGGGCAGGCCCGCCATCTCGGCGATGCCGCCGGCATTGTCCGTCACCGGGCCGAAGGCATCGAGCGCCACGACCACGCCGGCCAGCGCCAGCATGGCGGTGGTGGCGACCGCGATGCCGAACAACCCCGCCAGCGTGTAGCTGACGATGATGCCGGCGATGATCACGATGGTCGGCGCCGCCGTCGCCTCGAGCGAGACGGCGAGGCCCTGGATCACGTTGGTGCCATGGCCGGTGACCGAGGCCTGGGCGATCGAGGCGACGGGCCGCTTGCCCGTGCCGGTGTAGTATTCGGTGATGACGACGATCAGCGCGGTGACCGCCAGGCCCACCATGGCGCAGCCGAAGAGCTTGCCCGAGGTGAAGGTGACGTTCTGTACCGTGGTGAAGGAGGCCGAGAAGCCGCCGAACATCGCGTAATTGACAGCCGCGATGGCGACGATGGACAGGACGCCCGCGCCGATGAAGCCCTTGTAGAGCGCACCCATGATCGACTGGTTGGCAGAGAGCTTCACGAAGAAGGTGCCGAGAATCGAGGAGACGATGCAGGCGGCGCCGATCGCCATCGGATAGAGCATCATCGTGCTGAGCACCGGCTGGCCGGCGAAGAAGATCGCGGCCAGCACCATGGTGGCGACCAGCGTCACCGCATAGGTCTCGAACAGGTCGGCGGCCATGCCGGCGCAGTCGCCGACATTGTCGCCGACATTGTCGGCATTGGTGGCGGGATTGCGCGGATCGTCTTCCGGAATGCCGGCTTCCACCTTGCCGACGAGGTCGGCGCCGACATCGGCGCCCTTGGTGAAGATGCCGCCGCCAAGGCGGGCGAAGATCGAGATCAGCGAGGCGCCGAAGCCCAGCGCCACCAGCGAATCGATCACCGTGCGGCTGGACGGAGAAAAGCCGAGCGAGGAGGTCAGGATGCCGTAATAGACCGCGACACCGAGCAGAGCGAGGCCGGCGACCAGCATGCCGGTGACCGCGCCGGCCTTGAAAGCGACGTCCAGACCCGCGCCGAGCGACTGCATCGCCGCCTGCGCGGTGCGGACATTGGCGCGCACGGAGACATTCATGCCGATGAAGCCGGCGGCGCCGGACAGGATCGCGCCGATGAGGAAGCCGATCGCCACCCATTGGCCGAGCAGCCAGAACAGCAGCGCGAAGAGCACGATCCCGACGATGCCGATCGTCAGATATTGCCGCTTGAGATAGGCCTGCGCCCCCTCGGCCACCGCGCCGGAGATTTCCTGCATGCGCTGGCTGCCGGCGTCACGCTTCATGACGTCGCCATAGGCCCATATGCCGTAGGCGATCGACAACGCACTCAATAAGATGATGACGAGGAGAGCTGACATTCGATTTCCTGACCCTAAAGGCGTTGCCGGCGGGAGCGCTACCGCTCCTCGTTCTGCAGCGTTGGACGTCAGGCAACGAAAACGAGCCCAGAAAGACTACAAGGCTCGCTCCGCGTCGCCAGTGTCAGGCGAATTTGTGGCAAGTTTCGCGCAGAAGCGCAAACTTCGCCGCTTACAGATTTCGTCGGATGTCAGGCGTGCGACGGCGCATCAGAGAGGGATGTCGCGATTGACGTTCTTATAGAGCAGGTAGCAGGCGTCGCCCTGCCCGGTCGGGTAGAATTGCTGCGGGCAATAGCCGCCCATCCAGATGAAGTCCCGCGCCCAGATCTCGTGCCAGTCACGGCCCAGCAGATAAAGACCCTGCCCTTCCAACATATAGAGCCCGTGCTCCATGACATGGGTTTCGACGGCGGGAAAACAGACGCCGGGCTTGAACCACATCAGGTTCATCTCGAAGTCGAAGCGCATGTCGCCATAGGGCAGCAGGAACTGGAAGCCGCGCCCTTCCATGCCGGTGTGGTTCGTCATCGGCACGGCGTCGCAATGCGAGAGGATCGGCTCCGGCATGGAGAAGCCCGGCGCGGGCTCGTAACGCTTGCGCAGGGCAAGCACGTCCGCGCGCCCCTCTCCGGCGTGGCGCAGAGTGAAGCTGGTGCCGGGCGGCAGATAAGCAAAGCCGCCGACGCCCAGACTCCGGCTTTCGCCGCCTTCCACGGACAGGGTCACCTCGCCCGCCAGCACGTAATAGAAGTGCTGGATGTCCTGCTCCGCGAAGGCCTTGGGCATGCCGCCGCCTTCCGCGATCTCCAGCACATATTGCGCGAAGGCCGCGCCCATGACCGGCGCGGTCAGGATGCGCGCGATCGTGTTCTGATATTGCGGCAGCCGGCTGACCAGCACGCCTTCGGGCGGCATGAAGGCATAGTTGCGCTCCACGACGCCCCGGTTATGGCCGATCGCGCCGGGCGGAACGCGACCGGTCGCGGCAGGAAAGGAACGATGGCTCACGGCAGGCCTCCCCGTCAGAGGGCAGCCGGCGCCGCCTTGCGCTGGGAACGCTGCCAGGCGACCAGGCAGAGCGCAACCGCCACAGGCGGGAAGACCATCCAGTTGACGATATCCCAGCCGCCATGGCTCACGAGACCGCCCGATGAGAAGGACGCGATCGCTACTGAGCCGAAGACCAGGAAGTCGTTGGCAGCCTGGACCTTCACGCGCTCCTCGGGCCGGTAGCAGTCGGTCACCAGCGAGGTCGCGCCGATGAAACCGAGATTCCAGCCGAGACCAAGCAGGACAAGCGCGATCCAGAAATGAGCGACGCTGAGGCCGGAGAGGCCGATCACCGCGGCGAGCGCCGTCAAGGCGAGGCCGGCGATGGTGACCGTCTCCTTGCCGAAGCGCCCGATCAGGCGGCCAGTGAAGAAGCTGGGGCCATACATCGCCAGCACATGCCACTGGATGCCGAGCGCGGCGTCCCCCACCGAATGGCCGCAGGCGACCATGGCGATCGGCGCAGCGGTCATCACGAAGCTCATCAGCCCATAAGCGACGAGGGCGGCGATGACGGAGGCGACGAACCGCGGCTGGCGCATGATCTGCCCGAGCGGGCGGCCGCGATCGGCCTGCACGGCCATGACGGGCGGTGCCTTCAGGCGCGAGACGATCAGGATCGCCAGCAGGGCGAGCGTGCCCTGCGCGAGGAAGCTGGCGGCGAACGGCGCCTCCGGCGTCAGATCGCGCGTCCAATAGACCGATTGCGGCCCAATGATGCCGGCGGCGAGGCCGCCGAGCATGACCCAGGAGATGGCGCGCGCCTTGAAGGCGGGGCTCGCCGTATCGGCGGCGGCGAAGCGATAGCTCTGCACATAGGCGCCGTAGAGCCCGCAGATGAAGGTGCCGAGGCAGAACAGGGCGAAGCTGCGCATCACGATGCCCGTCGCCGCGATGCTGGCACCGCAGGCGCCCACCAGGGCGCCGATCAGATAACCTCCACGGCGGCCGAGGCGACGCATCAGCATGGCGGCGGGGATGACGCCGGCGGCGATGCCGAGCTGCAGGAGGCTGACGGGCACCGTCGCGAAGGTCTTGTCGGCGGCGAGCTGCATGCCGACGATCCCGCCGAGGGAGACCACGATGGCAGGGTTGGCGCCGCCCAGTGCCTGCGCGCCGGTGAGGATCAGCGCATTGCGCTTCGCGAGAGCGTCGCCGTCCGAGATCGCTTCCTCCCGTGCCATCGCCAAGGTCATCGCCACGCCGCTCCGCGGCGCCCGCGCGCCGTCATCTCACCGAGCGGTCACGTGCCGCTCAGAAATGCGCATAGGAGCCGGTGCCGAAGCCCTGCTCCGCCCCCGCCCCCCGATAGCGCACGCCGTCCGCCGCCGCGGTGACGCGGCCGATGGCGGCGAGAGGAACGCCGATCTCCGCAGCCGCGGCAACCAGAGCAAAAACTTCTGCATCCGGCGCCGTGCAGAGAATTTCGTAATCGTCTCCGCCGGTCCAGGCCAGTTGCGCCAGCGAAGGATCGGCCATGAGCGCGGCGCGGGCCGGGCCGGAGAGCGGCACGGTGTCGAGGTCGATCTCGGCCCCGGTTCCGGCGACCTTCAGCAGCTTGGCGAGATCGCCGACGAGCCCGTCGGAGATGTCCATGGCGGCGGAAGCATACTGCTGCACCAGCTGGGCGAGCTGGTGGCGGGGCTGCGGATGCAGATAACGATCGGCCAGGAAGGTCCGCTCCTCCTCGGTGAGCCCGGCGACCCAAGCCGGTGCATCGGGGCCGTGAACCTTCAGCCCCAGAGCGGAATCGCCGATCGTGCCGGAGACCAGCACGGTGTCGCCGGGCTTGGCGCCGCCGCGCCGCACCATCCGCCCGGCCGGAACCGTCCCGAAGGCGGTGATCGACAGCGTCAGCGGGCCGGCAGTGGAGACGGTATCGCCGCCGATCAGCGGGCAGGCGCCCTCTTTCGCAAGCCGGCCAAGGCCCTGGGCAAAGTCGGCCAGCCACGATTCCGTCCAGTCGCGCGGCAGGGCGATGGTGAGAACGAAGCCTTCCGGCCGGGCGCCCTTGGCGGCGAGGTCGGAGAGATTGACGGCGAGCGCCTTCCAGCCGATCGCGGCCGGCGGATCATCCGGAAAGAAATGAACGCCGGCGACCAGAGCGTCCGCCGTAACGACCACTTCATAGCCGCGGCCAGGCCTCAGTAGCCCGGCATCGTCGAGAAGGCCGAGCCCGCCGGGTGCGGCGAGCGGCGCGAAATAGCGCGCGATGAGATCGAACTCGCCGGGGCGATTCATCGGCGTCAACCTAACTCCCTGTCCCCGCTTGCGGTGGGGAGGCACAGCGCTCCATCCGGTTCGGTCCAGCCCCCAACGTCTTCACGCCCGCGCGGCGTCGAATTCGTCCGCGCGGAACTCGCGGGCCATTCGGTCGAGCACGGCATTGACCATGCCGATCTCCTCGCCCTCATAGAAGGCGCGGGCGACGGCGACATATTCGGAAATGACGGCGCGGGCCGGCACGTCCTTGCGGAAGGCCAGCTCGTAGGCGCCGGCGCGGAAGATCGCGCGCACAACCGCCTCGACCCGCTTCAGCGGCCAGCCCTCGGAGAGAAGTCGGTCGACCGTGCGATCGACCAGCAGCTGCTCGCGCACGACGCCGCCCAGAAGGTCGCGGAAGAAGGCGATCTCGGCCTTGGGCAGCTCGATCTCCTCGACCTCCTGGCCGATCCAGAAGGCCTCGAACTCGGCCATCGCCTCGGTGACGCCTCGGCCGCCGATTTCCATCTCGTAGAGCGCCTGGACAGCCGAAAGCCGGGCCCCGCGGCGCATATCCGCGCGACTCATTCCGGCTGCTCCGTCTCGGCGGCGGCGAGCGAGCGCTTGTAACGCAGCACGGAAAGCGCCGCCTCGGCCGCGCCGCCGCCCTTGTCCATCTCGGAGCGATTGGCGCGCGCCCAGGCCTGCGCCTCGTTCTCGACGGTGAGGATGCCGTTGCCCAGCGGCAGGGCGAAGGCGACCGACAGATCCATCAGCGCGCGCGAGCTTTCGCCGGCGACGATATCGTAATGGCCGGTCTCGCCGCGGATGACCGTCCCGAGCGCGACCACGGCCTCGTAGGGATCGACCGACTCGTCGGCG
>NZ_JBMDWH010000077.1:0-18028 GCF_048595345.1 Allobosea sp. | reverse complement strand
GCCGCCGGCGGAAGCGCCGCGCCTGACCCTGCGGCGCTACACCGCCGCCGCCATCGCGAGCACCTGGCCGGCGGAGCCGCCGCCCGCCGCCGAGGGCATGCCCAATGTCGGCGGCATGGCGGTGACGGGTGAGGACGCGACCCTCAGCCGCATCATGGCCGATATCGGCCGGGACATCGATTCCATCGTTCCGCAGGCCGCCGCGCTGCTAAATGTCGCAGCGCGGTGCCGCAGCGATTACACGTTGGTTCAGGCGAGTCGCTGGGCGGTGATCGAGGACACGCAAACCCGCTCCAGCAGCCTGTTCATCGGCATCATCAGCTTCTGGCTGGCGCTCGTCTTCCTGAGTTTCGGGCTGCAAGTGCCGCGCAAGCGCCTCAGCGGCATCATCCTCGCTATCGGCGTCGTCTCGATCGCGAGCGTGATGTTCGTGATCGTCGATCTGGCGGTGCCTTATGGCGGCATGTTCGGCATCCGCAGCACTGCGATGCGCAATGCGCTGGGCGACATGCTCGCGCCCTGACCCAGGCGAGGTGTCACCGACTACGAGGCCGAAGGCCCGAAAATCGACCAAAAACCTCTCAGGAACGCGTCGGTTGGCTGGTGAGCGGGGAGGGGATCGAACCCTCGACCACATGATTAAAAGTTAGCACAGTCGCTATTTCAGGGGTTTTCAGCGGCTATCAGTTAGCGTCACACAATAGCCGATTAGGCGCTGATATTAAAAGGATATTGACTTTCGAAGCCGTTCTCGGACGCGCATTGCCATTCATTCCCTGTCGACAATTTCCGTTACCCCTGTTACCCCTGAGCGCATCGGTGATCCCCAAAATCATGTGGTCGAGGCATCATGGCGATCAGGCTGACAGACAGGTTTTGCGAGAGCGCGAAAAGCGGAGAGACCCGGAAGGAATTTATGGACGCGCTGGTCCCGGGCTTGGCGCTGGTGGTGCAGCCGACGGGGAAGCGCTCCTGGGCCGTCCGCTATCGGATGAGCGGCAAGCCCACGAAGGTGACGTTGGGGCCCTATCCCCTCATCTCTCTCGGAGAGGCCCGCGAGCAAGCGCGCGAGGTTCTGCAGAAGGTGGCCAAGGGACAGGATGTCGCGGCCGAAAAGCGAACGACAAAGTCGATTGCGTTCACCGAAGCCCCCAGCCGCGAGCGCGATCTCTGGCCCAAGGTGCTCGAACGCTACCTCCTGCGCGACGCCGCCTCTCTGCGGTCTCACGATGCTATCAAAGCGATCCTTGAGCGTGAAACAAAAGACCGCTGGGCCAACAAGCTCATCCGCGACATCACGAAGCGCGACGTTGTCGCCATGGTCGATTCGATCGTGGATCGGGGATCGCCTATCGCAGCCAATCGAGCTCTTGCTCATACCCGCCGCGTGTTCGCATGGGCGCTCGGTAGAGATCTCGTGGCCGCCAACCCATGTGATGGCATCGCAAAGCAGCCTGAAAAGAGCCGAGACCGCGTCCTGACGCGGGTCGAATTAGCGGACATCTGGGCGGCAGCCGAGGATATGGCTTATCCGTTCGGCCGCATCGTTCAAATGCTGATGTTGACCGGCCAGCGGTTGAGGGAAGTTGCTGAGGCCGAGTGGACCGAGTTCGACCTCGCCGGCGCCGCATGGACGATACCACCTGATCGAGCGAAGAATGACGAGCGCCACGTCGTGCCCCTGTCGCCTGCGGTTCTGTCCCTGCTGGCGGATCTGCCAAGGCTTGGTAAGCCAGCACGCTTCCTCTTCACCACCACGACGGAAAGTGCCGTTTCCGGGTTCAATCGGGCGAAGCAGGCTGTCGACCGGCGCCTCCGTGCGATAGATATTGAGCGGGCCGAGGAGAGCGGCATTCCACCCGAAAGCGTGCCCCCTCGCGAACATTGGACTTTTCACGATATCCGCCGATCGGTCGCGACCGGCATGGCGGAAATCGGCATTATGGCCGACATCGTGGAACGCGTACTCAACCACAAAGGTGTGTCGCGCACAGGCATCCGCGCGGTCTACCAGCGCTTCGACCACATGCCCGAACGTCGAGCCGCCATGCTGCGCTGGGCGACCGAGGTCGAGCAGATTGTCGGCATCGCCCCCGCGCCTGCCAATAATGTCCGCCAGCTCAAGCGGAGCGCCGGCTGATGTCGAAACCGAAACCCGAGATATCCGGGCCTATATCAGCGATCGGCTATTCGTCGGTTAGAGTCGCCGATCTCACTGCGGCGCCGAACGGTGAGAGCAGAGCTGTGTCGATCGAAGGCGCCGATTTTCGGCCGGTAATGGATCGGATAGCGGCGCGCGCTGGTCTCGTTTCATTTGATCCGTCTACTGGTGTGACGACCGAGACGCCAAGCTATGCGCCTCGGCTTGAAAACCTCGTCGACACCATCGAGCAGTGGCACGTGGAGGATCTGATCGAGAATGGCTGCTTGGTAGAGCCTGGCGAGATAACGGTGATTGGCTCAGACCCCGAACCGGGCTCCGATCAGTGGTTCTCGCTAACGATCGTTGAAAAGCTGCGGAAGGCGAAGCGCATGCTTGGAGAGATGTCGGAAACCCAGCGACAGGGCCTCGGCCTGCTTTTTGAGGCTGCGGCGCTTCATGGCCGATATGGGGTCTCGCACTACGACGACCGGCTGCATCGCGTTGCCGAGGCCGGCACCAAGGCCGCTGAAAATGGCAAATTGGGAGGCGCGAAGCGCCAAAAGGACGCGGACCTAGTCTATGCGGCAGCGGTCATTGAAGCAAAGCGGCTCTGGGCATTGGGAAGTAACCGCGACTATTTGCTGATGTCGGATCATTTGATCCGCGACGGCCGATTCCGGACGCTGTCGCCACGTCGATTGAAGGCCAAGCTTAAGGCCATTCGCGCTCCAAAATAATTTGCAGGGGCCATTTGGCTTCTGCATTCTGACCGTGATCATTGAAAGGCCTCGCAACACTACGAGGCACTTTCAAATGTCCCAAGCCCAGCCTGAATTTCTGAACGCGAAAGCGGTTCGCGCGCGCTATTCTATCTCTGAGCCGACGCTCTGGCGCTGGGAGCGCGATCCCGATGTCGGCCTGCCGAAGCCTGTCCTGATCGCTAAGCGGCGTTACTGGCGCCTCGCCGATCTGGTCGCCTTCGAAGCTAAACAGCAGCGCGCCGAGGGCTGACCGATGCAGCCCTATGAAAGCGAACACCCGCCCGCGGTGGAGAACGCGGACGGGCATATTCGGGTCGATCTGGCGATCACCCGAGAGATAGCCCCGGCCTTCCCCGCCGGCGAGATCGAGCCCGCACCCTCTGCGCTCCGACGCGCCTGCCGAGAATTGGCCGAGCGCTTGTTCGAACGGACGCGTTCATGACGCCAGCCGAGAAGAGATCCGCGTGGATTCAGGCAGCGCGACGGCGCAACGAGATGATCAGGTTCGGCATAGACCGCGCCGGGTCAGGCATGGCGGTCGATGCACGACGCTTTGCCTTCGCGGCTGCGGTGACGCTGGCATCGGCGCCGGCCGGTCGATTTCGAGTTCGCGGAAAGTTCTGCACCTGGCATGGCCTGGATGGTCCATCTTTGGTTGAACTGCTCCGGAAGGCCAAGGTGGCAGAGGTCGGCTGCGGCGACGATCTGATCGGCTGGATTCTCGGCAAGGTCCGGCCCGGCCCTCCTTTAACTCCTGAAGCGGCGGGTGAGTTGTTGGCTCTGCGGGCCGACGAGCGGGAGCGCCTGGCGATCCGGTCTATGGAAGCTGTGGACGAGCCGCGTATCGAGCGGGAAGCGCGCGAGCGCGAACAGCGCAAGGCGAAGGACCGCCTCCGGAAGGGACGCGCTCGCCCCGGATCAAAGCGGCATGAAGCATCGCTGGCTCGGCAGGAGCCGTGGAGGGATGCGGGTGTCTCACGGGCAACTTGGTTCCGACGGCGGAATGAGACTGTTTTGTCCGCGAAAACAAATGCTGAGACTGCTTTGTCCGCAGAAACATACAGCGGGCGTGAGACCGATTTGTCCGTGAGACTGAAATTTCCCGGGACCCACGTAGTTAAGGGGGAAGCGGACAGAACAGTCTCACGGTCACAGGAGGCTGCATTGAGCGATCGCCTGCAGCGCTCCGAACCATCGACCGGCCCCAGCCTCGGCGCTGGCTTTGGCGTCGCCAATGGCAGCCCGATTGGAGCATCAGCGGAAAGCTACGCGCCCGGCAGGCAGATTGGGCTTCCCGATGGGAGCCAGCTCGAAAGCGAAGCGCCAAAAAAAGAAACGGCGCGGCTCGGCCGAACGGTTCCAGATGAGGATCCGCGCGAGATGCTGGCCGCCGTGTTTCCGGATCGAAACGAGCAGGCGTGGCTCGTTGAGGAGCTCGGCGACGGAGACACGCGTTCCGGCTGGCGGCTGATTGCTGCGCTGGGTGTCAACCGTCTCCGCCGACTGCGCGTCGAAATCGATGCGGCGGGCGGGATGACCGAGGCCGACGCCGTCCTCGCCGCTGCGCGAACTGCGGCGATTTCGATCGAGACATTGGCCGTGAGGAGGGCCGCATCATGACCGAAAACTGGACCGATACTCCGCTAGGCGGATGGGCTGCGAAGCGCCCCGTGGCCGAAGTGGTCGACCTCGCCGAGCATCGCGCGCGATCCACGCTGTGGAAGTGCCTCATCGAGCCGAACGCCGTCGATCCCGTTGAGGTTTTCGACCGGATGATCGGCATGTTGCCCCAGCGCCCCATCGCCCAATTCCCCAAACCGGCTCTCCGCCGGGCCTGAAACGAAAGGAAAAGCTATGCCACGCATGAAGCAGATGCCTCCAAAACTGCAAGCGGGCCGAAAAGCTTTGAGCGGTTCTGCTCGGCTTATTATGCGCGTTGCCGAGCATTACGATGGGCGGTGGCCTATCGAAGCCCGCGCCGTTCTGCTCTCGATCGGGATCCGCATCTGCGCTGGCCAGCGAGAAATTTCGAAAGAAACGACCGGCAGAGACTGCCGATTGGCCCAATTGCACGTGGCGAAGTGGCTCGATCGACTGGAAAGCGGCGGTTATCTGGAGCGTGAATTCTCTCCCGGGCCCGTCGCACCGAGATGGCGTTTGCACATGCCAAATGAGGATCAGATGGCTTGGACGTGGGTGAAGCCGGTGAAGGCTGATGACTTCGACGCCGATGCGCATCGCGAGCTGGGCCGCAAGCTCGGGTTCGGTGACTTCCCGACTGACGAGTTGCTCCGCCTTCGACGGAACCTCGCCCTGCCGCCCAAGCGTCGCAGCGCCTGACATCACCACTGGCGGCGTCGAGATCCGGCGCTGCCGGCTATTGCCGAAGAGCTCCCGCTGCGTTGCCAATTGGACGGTACGCTCGCTGCTTAAGCTACGCCCAGCAGATAGAGCGTCGCTACAGAAACGCCTAAGAGCGCGAGTGCGTACCTAAACGGCGGAGGTTTGCCACCTCGGAAGAAGCCACGCGTCAAGATGCTCGGGTGCTTACGGCCGAGGCGGCGACTGAGAATATCGGCGCTCACTGCACTGGTGACCAGGATGAACCCTGCGAACGAGACGGCTGCCACCAGCAGCAGCCCGAGTTTCAGGATCATGGTCATGTCCGTCTTCGGCGTCGCGATCATGAGCCTCAACTGCGTCTATCGCCACCTAATAGTCGAGCATCCGGCGCAAGATCTCCGGATCGGCCGCTTCGGCGTCGCGGATGCGGCTGCCTTGATGGATTTGCTGCCGTGAGAGACTGACATCGGCAGCAGATGGCGCGGCTAAGTCATCGGAGCTCGCGATGAGGCCCCCGTTCTTTGACTAACCTCGCCTGATTGCTGCGCCGCACTGGCTGACTAGTCACCGAACAAGACGCTGCACATAATGCCGCGAACCGCAGGCGGTTTGGTAAATGCGGCCGGGGAAACACAATGTCGAGTTACGAGTTTGCGTCGATTGGCATTGCCGTTCTGTCGGCGATAATTGCCTCGTATGGCATCATGGCAGCGTTCGCCGCCAAACGCTCCGCTCGCGCGGCCGAGATCCAGGCTAAAGCTGCAGTCGAGCAGGCGAGGCATGCGCAGACCCAGGCCGAGGCCGCGATCGTTCAAGCTCGAGCAGCCGAACGCCAGCTCGACCTGGCCACGCTTCATCAGCAGGACGACCGCATCACCCGGGCCATGCGAGCTCGGCGCACAGTGCTTGATTGTCGGAACGCTGTGAAGACACTCGAGGCAGAGGTGGTGCGCTATCGCGACGGCAACGTGATTAGCGCCGCTCATAATCGCGCTAAAGCCCTCGCGGATGCCCTTGAGGACACCCCTCCCATCTTCCCGACGAACGTCCGGAAGATTTTGTTCGACTATATCCAGCGCGTCCAAACTTTCGAAGTCCGGCCGCCCCTGTCCATGGAGGTGCCGCGGGTTCCACAAGTGCCCATGGAACTTGCCGCAGATCAGCTGGTGACAGCTATGGACGTCGCCATCGCCGCGATGATCAGGGCGCTACCGGAGATCAAAAGCGTTCACGCCAATGATCTCCTAACCGCCCAAGCGACCAACCCATCAGCGAGTCACCCGCCGTCGCATCCGTTTGGCTGAAAGCGACCGTTGGAATTCGCATCTGATTTTTGCGCGACAACCTCTGCCCGCCAGCGACTTTTGCCCAGAAATTATCATACTCGTGATTTCGACGACTAAAAAAGGCAAAGGGCGAGGTTATGAAGATGAGCAAGCGGCAAGCCGTTGAGCAATTGATCGATGGCGCGATTTGCGCGCACGAAGCCCAACAGCACGCGGTGGCGATTACCCTTGCAGGGGCTGCGGAAGATGCGATGCCAGACGTCGACCAAAAATACATGTTCGCCATAACTCGCGATGTTTTCACGGGCCATGCCGACCCGGGTTGCGAGCCGAAGAGCGAGAAACAGGTCGTAAGGATATTGAATGCCGAGCGCGATTGGCTGAAGCACAATAATTCCCAGCAGCCATCCGAGATGGAACTTGGTGGGTCGATTATCTGGATCTTCAGAGCAATATCGAAATTTCAGGCTGTGTACGGTCGAGACGCCGAGACCGCGACCATGCAGGAGTTCTTCGCCCCCGCGAGAGCATTCGATTTACACAACGGTTAATCTGTGGAGCTTCGAATGATTGTCCACACTCGTGAATCTCTCGACCGCTCCTACAACCGAGAGGTGATCGTTCCGGAACACTGGCTTCCGCCCCGCTTCCGTCGAGAGGACTGGATGTGGATCAAAAACATTGCTCAGGCAGGACCTAACGAGGATCGGCCGGTCACTGATGTCAAAGTTAGCGCAAGCAGGCGGCTTACGTGTGCGCACCGCACGCAACCCCGCCGGAACTTCTCGGTCTTCTACCGCCGCGTAGAGACGTACCGGATCATGCTGCTGGGGCTAGGCCAACACAACGTCAACAACAGACAGTACACGATGGAGTGGGCAGATGGCACCCGAAACAGAATATCGTTGGCCACCATCCGACGAACCGGCGATTACTTCATGCTAAATCCGATCGGCGGCGATTTCGCCTTCGAAACGCTCGACCCGCTTCTCAACCAGTTCTGCATGGCTAAAGTAGCCATCTAGCGGTCTGCACAGCGACCCGTTGGCAGTGAGTGACGACGCTCCCGCAAGGGACGTTAGCCGATCGGCGCGGCCCAGCCACGACCACAGCTTGGCGCAATGCTGTACCATCGCATAGGTCGATCATCGGCTAAGCTGTTAATTTCCAACGCCTCGGTTCACTAGGCTCCGGATGTTCTTTCATCGCGGCCTTCGTTGAAAGCTAGAGTAGCTGGGCCAGCATCAAGATTTCTGTCATGACAAAAACCGAACGGCCTTCGGGCAGCCCTCTGACCGAAAGACGCACGAGTCCGCGCTGTTATCATGGATTGTGCCACGGGCCGTTCACGGAAGCGCGGGAACATACGTTCAGAGTGGGAATCGATTGGAGTGGCTCGATCGCCGGATGCCACGGTTGCGTGCGAGCTATGGCCCAGCTAGGCTTCCGGAACTAGGGGCGTTGAATTTAAGCCAGAACCATCTCTAGGCCGACGGGCAAGTCACTTGGACGCGTATCTCGAAATTGCCGAACTGGTGCTGCGTATTGCGCGCAGACCGATGACCCCTAAAGCGATCCTCGACACTGCTTATAAAGCTGGGGTTGTTCCGCCGCGTCTTTTCGGAAAAACTCAGCATAAGACTTTGCATGCGCGCCTAGCAGAAGATATCCTGCGCAGGAGTCTAAATAGTCAATTTTTTCGCACAGATCCCGGCGTTTTTTTCCTTTCCGAACTGCGATCCGATGACACCATACCAAATGATTACAAAGATCCTTTTCATGCAAGAAGGCGGAAAAGAGATCTTACGAAGCCATTATGTCTGGCTATATCTCGAAATTTTTTGAATACAGTATCAGCGGATGAAAAATCCAATAATAACCTAATCAAAATAGCTGACGAGCAGAACGCAATAAAATACGTTGATCCAAAAGAGTATGGAAATGATTATTGCCTGGTATGGGCGTTCTGTTTGGTCCGAAAAGGACAAAATGTGCTATCGTATCGTATAGGAAGGTACAGAGATCAAGCCGAGGTTTTCGAGAACAAGCGTTCGACGGGATTTGTCGACGTCGTAGGTGCTGAAAACGCCAGTTTATTCGCAGAGGATTTTGGAATCTCCGAATGCAGTTTGGAAGCGGTTCTAGAAGATCTCGACCTTTCGAGGTCTGCGTTCGGAAAAGCGGAAGAGGCAGCACCGCCTAGGTTCCTATTCTCTTTTGTGGCGGCGGATGGAGCAACAAACCCGGTAGTTGTGTGCGTGATGGAATGGATTTGCCCGGACTGGTTTGAGCCAGTCAGCCGGCGGCTTTCATTAAACGATGTTTGTTGGATTACATCGCAGCGCATGCCGAACAACATCGACGACTTCGAGCCGTGGTCAGCTAGAGCATTGGCAACAGTGATTCAAAGAGCCTTATGAGGAAGCGCCTCAGCGATCAGCAAGTTGCCTTTCTCGAGTTCGAGCTCTCGCATGGCGATGCGAAGGCAAAGAAAGTCGCACTCCAAACGCTATGCTCGGCTTATAGATCAGGAAGCTTTATTGCCCAGGAATCGGTCGGAACAGTAGAAGGACTCATAACCAGCCAACTGTTGGTCGATCGGCAAGATCTCAAAGTTATTAGATGGGGCCTCAATGCCTTGGCACAATGCGGACGGTGGCGAACATGCCATGTCTATGTTGAACAAGCGATCAGGATGTACGACGGCATACCGGAAATAATAGCGGCCGGCATTGCCGCTTTATGTCGAATGCTGAAGGGCCATACTCGAGACTTCGAAATACTGAATAAAATAAATCCGACCATTTGGAAATTAGCTGCCCTCCAGATCCGCGACCCGAATACAATTGATTTGTCCGGCCTGAATGTAGATATTGATAATTCTGATTTAGATGTAATTAAGTTGGCTTTGATACTTGTTGGAATAAACAAAGATATAGAAAATCTATTTCATCCAAAGCATACAAATGGTACCTTTGTAAAGGAGTTGTGTCTTCATGATGATTCTATAGTTCAGCAATACAGTGTTTGGGCGGTGACTGAGAATGATAAGCTTAGTCTTGAGCACTTAGGAATAGATTTTCAGAACATACCGCGACTTCGGCCGAACGTTCAGTCCAAGATGTATCAACTGGCTGCCCAGCGTCAGCCTGATCTCCGAGCGCGCCTAAGAGTTATTGCGGACGGGGCGTTTGCCGACGCATTGGAAGCTCGCGAGGGGTTGGCGAAGGGCATAAAAGCGAACTATTTCGATGGCCTCGAGGAAGTGGTTTTACCATGGCTAGAGCGGGAAGACAGCAAGGCCATTCGCGGGCTTTTGGCTGAGCATATAGCCGGAAATGCTGACGACTGCGGCCCATACGCTGACGCCGCACAATCGCTTTTCGAGGAGGCTCCGGAACTACAGAGCCGCTTGCTTCTAGGGGCAGAGGGTACCGCTCTTTACGCAACATTGAAGTCATCAAGGCAAAATGATCTATTAACAGCGCTCGGAAACGGTCAAGAGCTGGCGAGCCTAGTACGGATGGCGCAAATGGCAAAATCGAAATCTAAATTGAAGGTTGTGATGCTTCTTGCGTCTCCAAAGGATCAAGATCCTCTGCGGCTTGACGAAGAAGTCAGAGATACACAGCAAAAACTGCAGCTCGTCCAAAATTCAAAGGTTGATATCGACATAAAACACGAGTGGGCAGTTCGACTTACAGAAATAGCTGACCATTTGCTCAACGAAAAGCCGCAGGTCATTCATTTCAGCGGACACGGGGGTAATGGCGCCATTTACGTTGAGGATGCCATTGGTGATGCGACGCCGTTGAATGGCAATAGCTTCGCAGACCTGATTAAGGCGCTAGGCGGAGTCGAATGCGTATTGTTGAACGCTTGTTTCAGCGACGATTTGACTAACTCAATCAAGCCGCATGTGAAGGTGGTGATAGGGTGCGACGACAGCATTGACGATGACGCTGCTCTCGCATTCTCGCGCGCGTTTTACCGCGCGCTTGCGCACGGGAGAGATTACCAATCTAGTTTCAACCTGGCTGTCGCCGACGTATCCATGACCGTAGACCCCGATGAAGCCAAAAAATTCAAAATTAAAATTTGACGGTTTCGTCTCCTTGCTGCGAAGTTATCTCGAATCGGCCATCTTCTAACTCTCGAGAAGTCCTTGCCCAGATTTGCCCATCGTCGCCTTTGTATAAAATTAAGCTTGTTTCATCTGATAGTGGCACTTGAGTTTGCAGGATAGCTGATCCAATTACTCGATAGACCGTGCCGCGTTTTTTATGACGTATTAATACACCACGACTTATTTCGACCCCGGGTTTCATGTGCGATATTTACTCCACTAATTTCAGTTGTCCGTGCGGATCAGTTTTGGCGAGTGCTCGCAGGATCCAGCGGAGCATTGATCAGAGTATTTTGCGATAATGAGTCAATAGCGTGTCTGCCTCCGGTGAGGGCAGCGAGCAGCTTTCTGGGATCCACCAGGAGCTTGAGCCTACTCCTTCCACGCTCTCGCTGCGCATCATGGGATCTCGCGTGCGGTTCGAAAGAATCGCACCCGCCACAAGGATGGCAGCTCGCTCGACCGCAGCCGGCAACGTCCATGTGCCGTTATCGGCCGGGAGACTATATCCGGCCGTATAGGTTACTGAGACGATGAGGTGCCAGTCGATGCGGCACGCGCCTGACACGCGAAAGAGTCGCTGCCCATCGAGCTCATAATCAGGTGCCGCCAGCGCGGCACCGGCTTCTTCGATAAATTCAATATTGGTAACCGGGGCGCGCGACAGCAGGAGCCCGTCTCGCGGCGACCGGAAGGTCTCCCGCACAGTCTCAGCAGCAAATGGCCGACGACAGTAATCGACTATCATGGACGAAGCGGTGTCGATCGCCATCGAAAGTGCGGCATCGGCCAGCACGCCGAGCATGGCCGCGGCGCGCGAAGCAGTCGTTAGCGCGGAGGTGCTGGCGGGGGTGACGACGATCAGCATGATCAGGCCTTCTTGTTCCGAGGCGCCGGCGCCGCCTTGTTGCTGGGCTCGGGCGCCGCCTTCAATTCGACCGACAGCGGGGCTGATGCTGCTTCGTCTGAGTGTTTGGCGAGGCCTAGCCGTTCCAATTCCTCGGCGCGCGATGCCGAAACCGGAAACACGTCGCCGGCTTCGCAAATGTCGCCCTGCGGGGTCCGGTTGAACGGGCGCAGCGCCTCGATGGTGACGTCGGTCATCATCGCCTCCTCAAGCCGCGACCCAGGCGACCTTGTCGCCGGGCTGGCAGGCCACGGTGACGGTGTCATTGGCTGCGATAAACAGGCGCGGCTGGCCAGCGGCCGCGCTCGGCACCGGCCCATACGCCACGAAGGCGTCGACCGAAGCCCTGAACTGGAAGCCGGGCTTCGTCAGGACGCCGGTCGCCGGCGCAGCGTTGGCGGTGGTGCCGGCTGAGGCCAGTGTTTCGGCCCAGCGGACAGCGCCGGCGAGAGCGAAGGCGCTCTCATCGGTGCTGAGGTCGACGCAGGCGATGTGCATTCCTGAAAGAGCCATGTCGGATCTCCAATTGGGGAAAGGCACGGGGCGATCAGCCGCCCCGCGCGTGGCTGCGGCTTACGAGGCGTTGCCGTTGACGAGGTTGCCGTAGACGAAGGATTCCGGCCGAGTGACGGCGAGCGCGAGCCGCTCTTCGGCGCGGATCGTGACCGCGTTCTTGATGAAGTTGTCGCGGTCCTCCGTGCTCACCTGCACGTTGGCGTCCTCGCGATCGAACACCTGCGCGGCGATATTGAAGGCGCCACATAGAAACTTGCCGGCCGTGATCGCATCGCTGTCGACCACCGGCAGGCCCCAGAGACGCTTCTCGACCTGGCCGCGCGGATCGCCCACGATGTAATTGCCGTTGCCGTCCTTCGCGGTTTCGATGTCGGCCCAATCGACCGGGTTGAGCACGATCGCCGAGGCGCGGAACAGCGCGACGCGGACCTGCAGGATGGCTCGACGCAGGCGGTCGATTTTGCCGTCACCCGACGACGAATAGGTCGCGAAGGCATAGGGCGTGGCCTGCGGGATAATGCCCAGGAGATTCTGGCCGGTTCCGTCGCCAGCCAGAAGCTGTGCTTCCTCGACCAGCGCGAGGCCGTAGCGCGCTCGGCCGTCGATATAGGACTGCAGCAGCGGGATATCGTCCAGCACCTGCTTCGACGCATGGAACCAGTGGGCGAGCGTCCGCACCGGCGTGGTCAGCAGATCGAAGGCAAGATCCGACTGCGGCTTCTGCGCGAGCTCCGCCACCGGCGCCGCCATGTTCTGGAAGCCGGTCTCCTTCACGTATTCGATCGCGTTCGAATCGGTGCGGCCCGGCATCAGCAGGTCGCGGATGGTGAAGTCGCGCATGCCCGGCGTGACGATGTAAGGCAGACGCGCCGGCCGGATGCCATCGCCGACGCCGCCGGTGCCGGTGGTCGCCGAGCTGATCGAGGTGACGGCCTTAACGCCCATGCGGGCCGTGCCGCCACTGCGGGCCTTCACGCTCTGGAACTCGGCCGTCTCGGTGAAGAGCTGGCCAGTCGACTTATGCGCAGCATCGCCGTCGCCGGAGCGACGGGCGAGCTTCTGCTCGACCTCCATCATCCGCGCCTGAAGCTCGGTGCCGCTCTTGGCGATCGCCTCGAGCGCCGTCTTCGTCTCGGCGGCCATCGCGCCGGTATCCTTGATCTGGCCGGCGGCTTTCTCGAGCCAGCCCTTCAGCTCGGCATCACGCTTCTGCAGAGCCTCCATGACGGCCTTGGCCTCGGCCTGATCGTCGGCGCGCTGGCCGGAATCCTTGCGGCCATATTCGCGATGGGCGGCCGTGAGCTTGTGATCGTGAAACATCGTGTCGTCCTTCAAAGCTGGGGGAGAGAGAAGCCGGCGAGCGCCTGCGTCAGGTCGCCGAGGCCGGGATTGGTCGCCTGGTGAGGCCGAACCGCTCCCGCAGCCCATGCCTTGAATCCGCCGCCGGCGATGGCGTCGGCATCCGCCCTCGAGAAGCCGCGCTCCCGCAGCAGCTTTCCGAAGTCGCGTTCGGTGAGCAGCTCGCCCGCGGCGAGCTTGGCCTTGATCGTGTCGACCCGCGCCTCATCGTTGGCGGGATCCGTCACGACGGAGATCTCCCGCAGGTCAAGCTTGGTCAGCGTCCGGACCCTGGCCGTCTCGTCGTAGGAATCGGCGCGGACGAAATAGCCGATGGAGAGGCCGGAGATGGCGCCGCTGGCCATGCCGCGCTTGGCGAGCCGCGCATAAGGCGCATCGTCGAGCCAGAGCTCGCCCTCGCCATAGAGGCCGTGCTCGTCTTCGCGCAGCGCGTTCCACTGACCGATCGGCTCGTCGCCGCGGTGCTGCCAGAGGATCGGGAGCTTGCGGCCCTTCGCCTCAGTATCTGCGAGGCTTTCGAGGAAGGCGCCCTTCGCGACGATCTCGCGATAGGAATCCGTCACGCCCCAGACGGAGGCATAGCCCGCGAAGGTGCCATCGCTGCCGGCAGCCTTCGTCAGCCGCATCTCGAAAGCGCGCTTCTTCGTCTGAAAATCAGCCATTGCCGGCCTCCTTCGTGTCAAGGCCGAGCCACGCCTTCACCGCGTCGCGCGCGGCCGCATCGGCCGACGCGTTGCTGCCCAAGCGATCGAGGGCGATGAGGTTCGACTGGACGGTGAGCGCGTCGGCCATCGGCGACGGATCGCGCGGCTCGTTTTCGAGAGCCCTGGCGCGGTTACGCGAATAGACGCCGTTCTGGACCATGCTCGAGATGAAGGCGGCGCGGCTGGCGCTATCGCCACGGAGCAGGCCTTCGACGTTGAACTCGATCGAGATGCTGTTCCGCTCGACCGGCGAGACCAGGCGCTTCCGGGCGGCCTGTTCGAAGCGCACGAGATAGCGACGCAGGCCCGTCGAAAGCCACGCCAGCATTAGGGTTTCGATGCCGGTGCCCCAGGCGGTGACGCCTTCAGCCGCATGGCCGACCAGCACAGGCGGGACACCGAACCATCGGCAGATCTCTTCGGTGTTGAAGCGCCGGGACATCAGCATCTCGGCATCCTTCGGCGGAAGATTGACCGGCTGAAACTCGACATCGCTATCGAGGATGCCGGCCTTCCCGGTCGCCGCGGCGCCGTTGTAGGGCTCGACGAGATTGGCCCGCGCCTGCTGGAATTGGGGCTCGGACAGGCTCTTCTTGAACTTGAAGAAGCCGCTCGCGCGCATCCCGTTGGCGAAGGTGCTGCCGGCAGCTTTCTCCGTCGCGATCGCAATGCCGAGCGTCTGGCGCGCGAAGGCGACCGGCGAAAGGCCGAGATCGCCGCCCGCGCCGAAGCCCCGCAGATGGAAGATCTTGTCGGCCGGCATGTCATAGGACTGGCCGCGGTCGACGAAGCGATAGCGCAGCTCGCCGTCACTGCGGTCGCGGTGCAACGTCATGCTCGCAGCATCGATCGGCTGCAGCGCCGTCAGACGATCGCCAGTGTAGACCTTCTCGGCATAGCCATTGCCGTAGGTGAGGAGCGCCAGCAGCAGCCCCTCGATGAACTCGACGGCCGTCTGATCGCTGTTGGGGCTATCGTGAAGCAGCGCATAGAGCTGATGATCGGGCCGAGAGACCTTGCCGCCATCGGCTGTGCGCTCAAGCACCTGAACCGGCAGCGTCGCGACCGTCTCGGCGATCAGGCGCGCGCAGGCCCAGAACGCGGAGAGCTGCATCGCGGTGTCGATCGATACGGCTTCGCCGGCCCATGAGCCGCCGCCCGTGAT
The DNA here is from genome assembly GCF_048595345.1 of Allobosea sp. Taxonomy (GTDB): domain Bacteria; phylum Pseudomonadota; class Alphaproteobacteria; order Rhizobiales; family Beijerinckiaceae; genus Allobosea. Next base: position 2,718 of record NZ_JBMDWH010000077.1, on the reverse strand, counting down.
CCAGCCGCCCCAGGACATCAGCCCGAGTTTTCGACGCAAGAAACTGATCATCAGAAGAGCGGCCTCGATAGGATGCCGCTGAGATCTATCTGCGGCGGGGGCACGAAGCGCTTGGCGAGCTCGAGCGCCATGACGAGCGTCACGGCGCCGTCGACCCGAACCGGGCCGCGACCGTGACTGCGGTCTTTCGCGATCTTCAGGTTGCCGGCGGGATCGGAATCCATCACGGCGCCGGCGACGGCAGCGGTGAGGACCGGATGGCCAGCATGGCGAAGCCGGCCGGTCAGCGCGAGCTCAGCGAACCACGACACTGCCGGCCCCATCGATTGGAAGCCCTGCCCAAACGGTTCGAGCGGCACCGGAAAATCCGGGTCGACGTCGGCGAGATCCGCCTTGAAGTCGTCGATGCGCCAACGGTCGAAGCCCAGCACCGCCAGGTCGAACTCCTCGGCGAGCTTCACCAGCTCCTGCGCGACAAAGCTGTAGCGCACGGTCGGACCAGGCACCGCGATGAGATGGCCCTGGCGGATCCACTCTCTGAAGCGGTCCTGCTCCTGCGGGCGGCGCGCGCTGAGCTGGCCTTCCGGCGTCCAGAACAGCGGCAGGATGTCGAAGCCGGGCTCCGGTTCGTCATCGGGGAAGACCAGCGTCAGGCTGGTCAGGTCGTGCTTGCCCGACAGGTCTAGCGCGGCGAAGCAGCGCCGGCCCCGCAGTTCCTCGCGATCCACGGCGATGCTCCCTCGCGTCCACACAGAGGCGGTGACAAGCCGGTCCTCGTCGCGGGCATCCACGCGCTGATTGAGTCGCAAGTTGCGGAAGCTGGCTTCGAAAGCGGGAATGCGCCGGGCGCGCTGCGCAGCCTCGCGGAACTCGGCGAGCGAGACGTATTTGCCCAGCGCCGGATTGCAGGCGAGCCACGTCTTTTCCGACCATGGGTCCGCTTCTGGCGGCGCGGCGAGGAGCTGCACGAAGGTCGACGGGTCGCTCCCTGAGAGCCCATCGTCGATGAGCTGGGACAGCGGGTGCCCGTCGTCAGGTGCCTGCGTCGAGATGATCAGGCCAAGCGCTTCCTTGCGCTTGCCGAGGCCATTGATCAGGTTGTCGAGCAGGATCCTGTCTTTGGCCTGCGCGAGCTCATCATAGATGAAGAGCGAAGGCGCCAGCCCGTGGGCGCGGCGTGCATCAGCGGAGAGCGCCTCATAGGTCGAGCCGGCGGCGGGGCCGTCGATGACCTCTATCTTCTTCAGAAACCGCTGGGCGTTCACCTGCACGGCGAACACCGGCACGCGCATCAGAATCGCTTCGATCTCGGCAAAGATAATCCCGGCCTGGCCACGGTCGATCGCCGCCGAATAGACTTCGCCGCGGGGCTCAGCTTCCGGACCGATGAGGTGCGCGAGTGCGAGCCCGGCGCACAGGCCGGTTTTGCCGTTGCCCTTCGGCTCCGATTTGATCCCGATTCGGCGGCGCCGCGTTCCATCTGTGCGCAGGTCGCCATAGATCGCTTCGACGAAGGCCCGCTGTTCCGGCAGCAGCTTCATCTTGCGGCCAGCGAGCGGCCCCTTCGTGATCGGCAGGAACTGGAGGAACGCGATGACGCGCTCGGCGCGCGACAGACCCTTCCGCTCCCACGGCAAGCGCTGCTTGCGTTTGGGGAGCGCTTCCCTTGCGGCTTTCAGGCGGCCGGCGCCGGGCCCGCGCTTACCCACGACGGCGGCCTCGAATCAGGGGCGGCGACGCAGCGATTGACGGGGTGAGGTGTGACCGAGCCGAGGCCCGATCGCTGCTTGTGGAGGGACGCGCCGCCGCGCCCACGGAGGAGTCCTCGGACCCGGTTCGTGAAACTAATTCTGCGCGATGGTCCCCGAGCGGTCCGCGCCCCCTAAGATCGTCGACTTTCGATGCGCCCTCCGTCTGGGCTGATGGTCGCCGAGGCCTCTGCGGAGGCCGCTGGCGGCGATCACCATCTGAAGGCTGCTCACCCTGCGCGGCATAGAAGGGATGGTTGGCGTCGCCTGGCAGGCCGCTGGCGAGAACGCGTGCCGAATAGCCACGCTTCTCTCTCTGCTGCTTGTCACTGCTGTGGTGGTTCGTGCAGAGCGGCTGCCAGTTGCTCGCATCCCAGAACAGTCGCTGATCGCCCCGGTGCGGCACGATGTGGTCGACCACCGTCGCCCTGACGGTCAGGCCTTCCCTGGCGCACTCGGCACAATGTGGATGGAGGCGGAGGAAGCCGGCCCGCGCGCGATCCCATGCGGCTCCATAGCCGCGATGGCGGGCAGACGTGCGTGAAAGGGCGGACCGGCGCTGCATGGCGCAGGGTATGAATCACACGAAATCGATCGTTGCAAATCAGCAATGACCGAGCGGTTTTCTCTAACGCAGATTGCAATGGAGCGGACAGATCGCTGGTGTGGACCTGATCGAATACGAGTGGAGCTGGGGTAACGGGTCCGCAGATGGCGCAACCGACTCGCCCATCGCTTAAGGCGGTTACCCCAATTGTTACCCGACGCAGATCAATCGCTGAAATCAGGTGGTTGTCTTGACCTAAGCCGCTGATTTATCGCAATTTTTTGGTGAGCGGGGAGGGGATCGAACCCTCGACCACATGATTAAAAGTCACGTGCTCTACCACTGAGCTACCCGCCCTCACGGGGCGCTGACATAAGGAGGTGCGCTGCCGGGGTCAACATGTTCGCATCGCGGGCCATGTGG
>NZ_JBMDWH010000076.1:0-3034 GCF_048595345.1 Allobosea sp. | reverse complement strand
GCCGCTGCTCGATGCCGCCTGGCTCTCGATCCGCCTCGGGGTCGTCTCCGCGAGCCTCGCCACGGTGCTCGGAACGCTGGCGGCGCTGGCGCTGGCGCGCCATGGCCGCTTCCTCGGCCGCACGCTGTTCTCAGGGATGGTGCTGGCCCCGCTGGTCATGCCGGAGGTGGTGACCGGCCTCTCGCTGCTGCTGCTCTTCGTCGCCGCCGATGTGGAGCGCGGCTTCTGGACGGTGACGATGGCCCACGCGACCTTCGGTCTCGGCTTTGCCTGTATCGTCGTGCAGGCGCGGCTGGCGGGTTTCGACCGCTCGCTGGAGGAGGCGGCACAGGATCTCGGCGCCACGCCCTTCGTCACCTTCTGGACGGTGACGCTGCCGCTGATCTGGCCGGCAGTGGCCGCCGCCTGGATGCTGGCCTTTACCCTCTCACTCGACGATCTTGTCGTCGCCAGCTTCGCGACCGGCCCCGGTGCGACCACGCTGCCGATGCGGCTCTACTCGGCGGTGAAGCTCGGCGTCTCGCCCGAGATCAACGCTGCCTGCACGCTCATGATCGCGGCGGTGGCGGTGGTGGTGATCGCCGCATCGCTGCTGCTGAAGCGTGAGCAACTGGCGGGCGGATAACCAGCTCCGCAACGTCGCGCGAACCTAAACGCCGCCTGAACGGCCCTCTCAAGCCCGGTTCAGCCATAGCAGGCCATTTTCGCGTCATCGGGCAGCGTCGGGCTGCCGCTGGAGCGGCGTGATCATGGCCTTCTTTCGGGCAAGGATGGGGATGGCGACCGGCGCGCTCGCGGCTGGGCTCGTCCTGGCCGCGTCCGCCGGAGCCTGGGCGCAAGCCGCGGGTGACACGAACGAGCGCGAGAAGCCCCCGCATGGCTATGACTGGCGCCCGGCGCCGCCCGCTGTTCACGGCTTCTGGGGGCAACGCCGCTGGCAACGCTATTCCGAGGATTTCGGCACGCGCACCGTGCCGGCATCGAGCTATGGTGACGGCCGACGGTAATCGTGTCGCCCCGCCTGCCGTCGCCATGGGGCGGGCACCGCTTCGTCGGTGTCCGCCTTTTTTTATTCCGCCGCCGTTCGCTGAGCATAGCCGAGGCGGCGGTTCAGCTCGTCCAGCAGCTTCTCCGCCGCATCGGCGATGACCGTGCCGGGCGGGAAGATCGCCGAAGCGCCGGCTTCCATCAGCGCTTCGAAATCCTGCGGCGGCACCACTCCGCCGACGACGATCATGATGTCGGGCCGGCCTGCGGCGGCCAGCGCGCCCTTCAGCTCCGGCACCAGCGTCAAATGGCCGGCGGCCAGCGAGGAGACGCCGACGATGTGGACGTCGTTCTCAACCGCCTGCCGCGCCGCTTCGTCCGGTGTAGCGAAAAGCGGCCCGATATCGACATCGAAACCCAGATCGGCGAAGGCGGAGGCGATGACCTTCTGGCCGCGATCGTGCCCATCCTGCCCCATCTTGGCGACGAGGATGCGCGGGCGGCGCCCATCGGCCTCCTCGAAGGCCTCGCACAGTGCCTGCACGCGCGTCACCGCCGGGTTCATGCTGCCGACCTCCCGCTTGTAGACTCCCGAGATCGCCTTGATCTCCGCGCGGTGGCGCCCGAAGACCTTTTCCATCGCCAGCGAAATCTCGCCGACTGTCGCCTTGGCCCGCGCGGCCTTGACCGCCAGATCGAGCAGATTGGCCCCGCCCGCCGCGCCGTTAGTGAGGGCCGTCAGCGCGGCTTCGACCTCGGTCTCGCTGCGCTCGGCCTTCAGCCGCTTCAGCTTGTCGAGCTGCTGGGCCCGCACCGAGGCATTGTCGACCTTCAGAACCTCGATGGCGGCCTCGTTTTCCGGCTTGAAGCAGTTCACGCCGATGATCTTCTGCAGCCCGCCATCGATCCGCGCCTGCGTCTTGGCAGCGGCCTCCTCGATGCGCAGTTTCGGGATGCCGGCCTCGATCGCCTTGGCCATGCCGCCAAGCGCCTCGACCTCGCGGATATGCGCCCAGGCCTTGGCCGCAAGCTCGGCGGTCAGCCGCTCGACATAATAGGAGCCGCCCCAGGGATCGATGATCCGCGTCGTGCCGCTTTCCTGCTGCAGCAGGATCTGCGTGTTGCGGGCGATGCGGGCGGAGAAGTCGGTCGGCAGCGCAAGTGCCTCGTCGAGCGCGTTGGTGTGCAGGGACTGGGTGTGGCCCTGCGTCGCTGCCATCGCCTCGATCATGGTGCGAGGCACGTTATTGAACACGTCCTGCGCCGTCAGCGACCAGCCGGAGGTTTGCGAATGGGTGCGCAGCGGCAGGGATTTCTCGCTCTGCGGCCCGAAATCCTTGACGAGCGTCGCCCAGATCAGCCGCGCGGCCCTGAGCTTGGCGACCTCCATGAAGAAGTTCATGCCGATAGCCCAGAAGAAGGACAGGCGCGGCGCGAAGGCGCTTCAGCTTGTCGAGCTGCATCGTGCGGACGGTCGAGTTGTCGACGCGCAGCACGTCGATCCGCCGGTCCTCGTCGGGCCGGAACTTGTTCACGCCGACGAGCGTCTGCGCGCCCGAATCGAGCCGCGCCTGCGTGCGGGCGGCCGCTTCCTCGATGCGCAGCTTCGGGATGCCGGCCTCGATGGCCTTCGCCATGCCGCCGAGCGCCTCGACCTCCTGGATGTGCGCCCACGCCTTGGCGGCCAGCTCCGCCGTCAGTCGCTCGACGTAGAACGAGCCGCCCCACGGGTCGATGATCCGCGTCGTGCCGCTCTCCTGCTGGAGGACAAGCTGGGTGTTGCGGGCAATGCGGGCGGAGAAGTCCGTCGGCAGCGCCAGCGCCTCGTCGAGGGCGTTCGTGTGCAGCGATTGCGTGCCGCCCTGCGTCGCGGCCATGGCCTCGATCATGGTGCGCGGCACGTTGTTGAAGACGTCCTGCGCGGCCAGCGACCAGCCGGAGGTCTGGCAATGGGTACGCAGGGCCAGCGACTTCTCGGATTTCGGCTCGAACTGCTTGACCAGCTTCGCCCACAGGAGGCGGGCGGCGCGCATCTTCGCCACCTCCA
>NZ_JBMDWH010000075.1:0-17043 GCF_048595345.1 Allobosea sp. | reverse complement strand
GAAATGCTTGTGGCCGAACATCACGGCGCCGAGCATGATCTCTTCGGAGAGCTCCTTGGCCTCCGACTCGACCATCATCACGGCGTCCTGCGTGCCGGCGACGACGAGGTCGAGCACCGACTCCTTCATCTCCTCGATGGTAGGGTTCAGCTTGTAGGCGCCGTCGATATAGCCGACGCGGGCGCCGCCGATCGGGCCCATGAAGGGCACGCCGGAGAGGGTCAGCGCGGCCGAGGTCGCGACCATCGCCAGGATGTCGGGATCGTTCTCGAGGTCATGCTGCAGAACGGTGACCACGACCTGCGTGTCGTTCTTGTAGCCCTCGACGAAGAGCGGGCGGATCGGCCGGTCGATCAGGCGCGAGACCAGCGTCTCCTTCTCGGACGGGCGCCCTTCGCGCTTGAAATAGCCGCCCGGGATGCGGCCGGCGGCGAAGGTCTTCTCCTGGTAGTTCACGGTCAGGGGGAAGAAGTCGAAGCCGGGCTTCGGCTCCTTGGCCGAGACCACGGTCGCGAGCAGCACGGTCTCGCCATAGGTGGCCATCACGGCGCCGTCGGCCTGGCGGGCGACCTTGCCGGTTTCGAGGACGAGCTTGCGGCCGCCCCAGATCAGTTCTTCGGTTTGGATGTCGAACATGGAAAATCGTCTTTCGGTCGGTTCGACCCGTCCGGAGCCTCAGGCCCATGGGCAAGACGGCGGAACGCTCGGAAGGCGGAAAGGGCGCCCGAGCGCTCGGCGATCCTGCCATGGACGTCTTTCGGCGCCCGGCGGGTCAGGCGGGAGCCGCCCCATGCGGCTGCCGCGTCGGCGGGGCGAAGACGCCTGGATGGCGGTGCCCCGAAAGGGAGCCGCCCGGAGCGGGACGCACCGGGCGGAAATCACGTCGATCGTGGATCAGCGGCGGATGCCGAGACGCTCGATCAGGCTCTTGTAGCGGCCTTCGTCCTTGCCCTTGAGATAGTCGAGCAGCGAGCGGCGCTGCGAGACCAGCTTGAGCAGGCCGCGACGGGAGTGGTTGTCCTTCGCGTGCGACTTGAAGTGGCCGGTCAGGTTGTTGATGCGCTCGGTCAGAATCGCGACCTGGACTTCCGGCGAGCCGGTGTCGTTCGGCTTGGTGGCGTATTCCTGGAGCAGCGCGCTCTTGCGCTCGGCAGTGATCGACATCGGGAGATCCTCATCTTGGGGTTGATCTGGCGGGCCGGGCCGGGATGTCGTCCAGCGAGGTCCGAAGCCCGCGAGTGCCTCATCGTGGAAGCGTCGCGCAGCCGGCTCATGCGGGCCGGATGCGGGCCATATACACCAAATCGCGGGAATTGCCAGCAGCAGCGGAACAGGAGGGCAAGCCCCCGGTTGGACTCCCGTCGAGGTTGCAGGAGTTCACGTCATGGCCGTCGCCGCCGAGCCCGCCCCGGTGCGGAAGGTCTCGTCCAGGGACCGTCTCATCATCGCGCTGGCTGCACAATTGAGGGCCGAGCGCGAGACGCGCGCGGCTCTCGCCGAGATCGTCGCCAACGGGCAGCTGGACCGCGAGGTGCTGACGGCGGTGCTGACCGATCCGGTGCCGGTCATCACCCAGGACGACCTCGCTTTCGCCGATCGCTTTCTGGATCAGCCTTCCGGGCTCGTCTCCGGCCGGGAGACGCATTGATGGCGCCGCGTCCAGCCTGGAAAGGCTATCTCAAGCTCTCGCTCGTCTCCTGCGCCGTGGAACTCACCGGCGCCACCAGCCACAGCGAGAAGATTTCCTTCCGCGTGATCAATCGCAAGACCGGCAACACCGTCCGGCGCCAATATGTCGACAGCGTCACCGGCAAGCCGGTCGCCGACGACGACGAGATCAAGGGCTACGAGACCGGCGACGACGAATATCTCCTGGTCGAGGAGGATGAGATCGAATCGGTCCAGATCGAATCCTCGCACACGCTCTCGATCGAGCATTTCGTCGACCGTGCCGATATTCCGCAGATCTATTTCGACACACCGTATTACGTCACGCCCTCCGACGAGGTCTCGGAGGAAGCCTTCGCGGTGATCCGAGAGGCGATGGCCAGGCAGAAGAAAGCCGGCATCGCCCGCATTGTGCTCTACCGGCGCGAGCGCCCTGTGATGATCGAGCCCTTCGACAAGGGGCTCCTCCTGACCACGCTGCGCTACGACAAGACCGTCCGCAAGCCGGAAGAGATCTTCGACGGCATGGGCGAGGAGAAGATCGACCCGGATCTGATCGACCTCGCGACGCACATCATCGACAAGAAGCAGGCCGAGTTCGACCCGTCCGGCTTCGACGATCGCTACGAGGACGCGCTGATGGAGCTGATCCGCGCCAAGCAGAAGGGCAAGAAGCCGCCGGTCGTTCAGGCTGCGGAGCGCCCGGCCAATGTGGTGAACCTGTTCGACGCGCTGAAAAAAAGTCTGGCGGCCGATGGCGGCGATGCGGCGCCGGGCCCGAAGAGCAAGGCCAGCTCCGGCGGCGGCAAGACGGCGAGCAAGAGCGGAACGAAGGCGGCCAAGACGAAAGCCAAGCCCTCTGGCGCCAAGGCCCGCAAAAGCGCCTGACCATCGGGGCTTCGGTGACGGAGAGACACGGCGATGGCGACCCTCGACCTCTACCGTTCAAAGCGTGATTTCACCCGCACGCGCGAGCCCAAGGGCGGGGCCAGGAAGGGCAAGAAGACATCCGTCGGTGGCGCCTTCGTCGTGCAGAAGCATGCCGCCCGCCGCCTGCACTACGATTTCCGCCTGGAATATGACGGCGTGCTGTGGTCCTGGGCCGTCACAAAAGGCCCCAGCCTCGACCCCGACGAGAAGCGGCTTGCCGTCCACACCGAGGACCACCCGCTCGAATATGGCGGCTTCGAGGGCACGATCCCTGCGGGACAATATGGCGGCGGCTCGGTGATCGTCTGGGATGAGGGGCAGTGGACGCCGGAAGGCGACCCGCAGACCGGCATGAAGAAGGGCCATCTCGCCTTCACCCTGACCGGGCACAAGCTGCAGGGGCGCTGGCATCTGGTCCGGCTCAAGCCCCGCCGTGGCGAGAAGCGCGACAACTGGCTTCTGATGAAGGTGGATGACGAGCACGCCTCCACCGACGAGGATATTCTGGAGACGCAGCCGGACTCGGTGAAATCGGGCCTCTCGGTGGAGGCTGTCGCGCAGGACGACAGCAAGGGTGTCTGGGATACGAAAAAGCCGGCTAAGGAAGCCGCGGCCGGAGCCCGGCCGGTGCGCAAGACCAGCTCCGGCAACACCAGTTCCGGCGCGACCACCGCCAAGCAGCCCGGCCCGGCTAGGAAGGCCTCGCGCAAGGCGAAAGCCGCCGGCAGCGCGGCCTTGCCCGACTTCGTCGAGCCCTGCCTCGCCACGCTCGTGGAAAAACCGCCCTCGGGCGAGACCTGGCTGCATGAGGTCAAGTTCGACGGATACCGCCTGCAAGCGCGGGTGAAGGACGGGAAGGTTCGGCTCCTGACCCGTTCGGGGCTCGACTGGACGCCCCGTTTCGGCCGCGGCCTCGTCGAGACGCTCGCTGCGCTGCCCTGCGACGAAGCCCTGCTCGATGGCGAACTCGTGGCGCTCGGCAGCGGCGGGATCTCCTCCTTCTCGGCGCTCCAGCAGGCCCTGTCCGAGGGCAAATCCGCAGGGATGGTCTATTTCGCCTTCGATCTCCTGCATCTCGACGGGGAGGACCTCAGGGCCCAGCCGCTGATCGCGCGCAAGGAGCGGCTGGAACATCTGCTGGGCGCCGCCGCGGCCGAAGGATCGCTGCGCTACAGCGAGCATTTCGTCGAGCCGGGCGCGACCATGCTCACCCATGCCTGTCGCATGGGGCTGGAGGGCGTCATCTCCAAACGTGCCGATGCGCCCTATCGCAGCGGCCGCGGACGCGACTGGGTGAAGTCGAAATGCACCCAGCGCCAGGAGTTCGTCATCGCGGGGTATGTTCCGTCCCAGGCTTCGCCGCGCCGGCTCGGCTCGATTCTCGCCGCCTATCACGAGGATGGCGAGCTGAAGCCCGCCGGCCGCGTCGGCACGGGTTTCACCGCCGCCTCCGCTGCGGCGCTGAAGAAGAAGCTCGATGCGCTGACGACCGAGGAACCTCCCTTCGCCGGCAAGCCCGGCCGTGAGCGCGGTGTCGTCTGGGTGAAGCCGCAACTCGTCGCCGAGGTCGAGTTCCGCGCCTGGACGGCCTCGAAGACCCTGCGCCACGCCTCCTTCCTCGGCCTGAGAGAGGACAAGCCGGCGGATGAGGTGGTGGCGGAAAAGCCGGCCGAGAAACCAGCGGCGAAACCGTCACCCAAGCGGGCAGGAGCCCAGCGCGCGCCCTTGCCGCAAACCAGCGTGAAGCTCACCAGCCCCGACAAGCCGCTCTGGCCGCAGGACGGCTTCACCAAGCAGGATCTGCTGGCCTATTACGCCAGGGTCTGGCCGCTGATGCAGCGCTTCGTGGTTGGCCGGCCGCTCAGCCTCGTGAGGGCGCCGAACGGCATCGAAGGCCACCGCTTCTTCCAGAAGCATGCCGGGCCGGGCATGCATCCGGCGGTGAAGCGCCGCAAGGACAGCGACGGCGAAGAGCTGATCTTCATCGAGGATTTCGACGGCCTCGCCGCGCTCGTTCAGCTCGGGACGGTCGAGATCCATGTCTGGGGCGCGACGATGGACGCCGTGGAAACGCCGGATCAGGTCATTTTCGACCTTGATCCCGATGCGGGCGTCCCCATCGAGCGCGTGCGCGAAGGTGCCGAGACGGTGCGCCGCCATCTCGCCGATCTCGGCTTCGAGAGCCTGCTCAAGGTCTCCGGCGGCAAGGGCTATCACGTCGTGCTGCCGCTGAAGCCGAAGGCCGATTGGGAGCGCGTGAAGGGTTTCGCCCATGATTTCGCCAGGGCGATGGAGGCGGCCGAGCCGAAGCTCTACACCGCGACCCTATCGAAGCGGGCCCGTCGCGGTCGCATCTTCGTCGATTATCTCCGCAATGGCCGCGGCGCGACCGCGATCGCGCCCTATTCGACCCGCGCCCGGCCCGGTGTACCTCTCGCGCTTCCGATCGCCTGGGAGGATCTGTCACGGACCGATCCCGACGCCTTCAAGGCGCGGGACCTGATCGAAGGCGCGGTGCCGCCCGATCTGTGGGCCGATTTCTTCAAGGGGAAGAAGCCGCTCACCGGTGGCTGAGCGCCGCCTGCGACCGAGCCGTCAAGCCTTGCGGAACCGCTTCTCGCCGATGCTGAGCGTGCCGCGCTTGAGCTGGCCGGATGCGACCCAGCCGGCTTCCCCCTCGAAATAGAGCCTGGAGCGATCGACCGCATAGCGGCCCAGATGCTGGGCGCCGAGCGCAGGCTTCTGCTTCTGGAATTGGCCGTTCGGCCGCAGATCGATCAGGATGCTGCCGTCCTCGGTCTTCCAGGTGCCGATGGCGGCCAATTCGAACGGATCGGGCGCATCGGCCTCGGCGAGATCGATTTCGAGCGGGCGGGTCTGACGGTCCCCGGGCGCCAGTACGGCTGCGAACTGTCCGAGCACCTGGAAAACATCGCTGATCGGCATGGCTTGGTCTCCCCATCTGCGACGGAAAGGCCGCTCGCCGGCGCCTGCGCCGGAAGCGACGACGCAACGCAAAGCCCATGGCTTCGGGTGGCCGGCGTGACGGTTGCTGGAAAAGGGATGATGCGGGCGTCGGAACGCGGGCATCCGGGTCACAGATAGGGCTGAGCCGGAACCTTGCAAGACCAGGCGACAGAAAAAGGCGCCCCGGAGGGCGCCTTGCATTCTGCATTGCGGGATGGAGCGCAATTCAGGGGGCTCTGAGAGGCTCCGCGCGGCTGCTTGCGCAACGCCGGAGCGAACGCGCTCAGAACTCCTCCCAGCCATCGTCCTGGCGGCTGGCCGCGGCCTTGCGCGGGGCAGGGGCGGCCTTGGTCTGGGCGAAGGCGGCCTCGGCGAGCTGGCGCAGGCGCTCGGGCTCGCTATCGCCCGCCGCGAGATGGCCGGCGGTTGCCGCCACCGGGCGCGGGGCAGGGCGGGGAGCGGGAGCGGGGGCGTGGCGGGCCGCGGCGCGGGCCGAGCCGACGGCGGCGGCCTGGGCCATCGGCGCGGCATAGGCGTGAGCCTGCATCGCCTGCCCCTCGCGGCCGGTCTTGAACTGCGCCACGAGATCGTTGAGCTGGCCGATGCGGTCGGAGAGGGCGTTGGCCGAGGCGGCGCTCTCTTCGGCGAGCGCGGCGTTCTGCTGCGTCATCTCGTCGAGATGCGCCACGGCTTGAGCCATTTCGTCGATGCCGCTGGACTGCTCCCCCGAGGCGGCGGAAATATCGGCGATGGTCGCCGCGACCTTCTGCGACGCGGCGAGGATCTGCGAGAGCTGCTCGCCGGCCTGGCGCACCAGCTTCACGCCGCCCTCGACCTCGCTGTTGGAGGAGGAGATCAGCGACGAGATATCCTTGGCCGCATCGCTGGAGCGCTGGGCCAGGGTGCGGACTTCCGAGGCGACGACGGCGAAGCCCTTGCCCGCCTCGCCGGCACGCGCCGCTTCCACCGCCGCATTGAGGGCGAGCAGGTTGGTCTGGAAGGCGATGTCGTCGATGACGCGGATGATGTCGGAGATCTTCTGCGAGGCGGTCTCGATCCGGGCCATGGCCTCGACGGCTTGGCCGGCGATGGCGCCGCCATTCTGCGCCGCCTGCATCGCTTCCGCGGCGATACGCGCCGCATCGCGCGAGCCCTGCGCCGAGGCCTTGACGCTCGCCGCAAGCTGTTCGGTGGTCGCGGCGGTTTCCTCCAGGGAGGACGCCTGATCCTCCGTGCGCTTGGAGAGATCGTCCGCGCCCGTCTTGATCTCGCGCGACGCCAGCCCGACATCGGCTGCCGTGCTCTGGATCGAGGCGACCGTCTCGCGCAGGCGGTCGACGGTGCGGTTGAAATCCTCGCGCAGCTGGGCGTATTGCGCAGGCACCTCCGCCTGCATTCGCTGGGTGAGATCGCCCTGCGCCAGAGCCGCCAGGCCCTCGGCCAGCCCGGAGACCACGCGCTCCAGCTCCTCCGCATGACGGCGCCGGTCGCGAGCGGATTCGTCGCGATGCGTCTCGTTCTGTCGCCGTTCCGCGTCGATCTCGCGCGCTTTGGCCTTGGCCTCTTCCTCGAAGCGGGTCTTGTCGAGGGACGCTTGACGCAAACCATCGACAGACAGCGCCATCGCACCGAATTCGCTGCCTTTGGCGAAGCTGGGAACCGGGGTTTGGAGATCGCCTTCCGACAGGCGGTGCAGCGCGGCACCGAGCAGGCCCACGGGCTTCATCATCCGACGCACGAGCAGGAACAGAAGCAGCCCCGACACGACGGCAATCGCGAGCCCCGCAAGCACGTTCTCAAAGATCATGTCGTCGATAACGGTCAGGAATTCGCTCTGTCGCAGGCCGACATAGAGGATGCCGATGACCTTGCCGTCGGATTTCTGGACGATGGGCTCATAGATGGTGAAGTAGGGCACGCCCAGAATATCGGCCTGTCCCGCATAGGTGCGCTTCTGCGTGAAAACCGTCTCATAGGCCGGGCCGGCGGCCAGTTTGGTGCCGATGGCGCGCGATCCGTCAGGCTTCTGGACATTGGTGGCGATGCGCACATCGCCCATGAAGACGGTGGCCGTGCCGCCGGACAGGGCCTTGACCTTGTCCACGGCGGCGAAATTGCCATTCATCTCCTCCTTGCCGAAGAAGAGCTTCTCACCGTCTACGCGCGGTTCGCCTTTCGCCTGAAGCAGATCCCGCAGGATGTTGAGATTAACGGTCAGGCTCGCCTGCGCCCTCTGGCGCATCGCCATGTCGGCTTCGCGTAACGAGACGAAAACGGATGCCGCGACGGCAAACCCGACGATGACGACTGCTGTGATGGCAAGTCGCGTGGCGATCGGCATCTGCAGAGAAAGCAGCTTCTTCATGTCCTCACCGATCTGTCGGGGAAGCGAATCCGAAACGGCAGGCTAGGACCACGCCGGGCCGCGGCCATGGACATCGAGCAACGATTTCACATCGGCTCGATATTGTGCCGCCCGCAGTATCCAGCTGGGTCGCCCACCTCAGTTGTTTTGATCCAACGCAAGAATCGACTAAAAAAAATAAGAAAACGTTTAAAGTGCATGGAATGGCCCTCTCGCCCGAGACGAGAACCCGAAGGCCCCGGGCGGCTTGGCGACCTCCTGCTCTTGATACCGGGCGCCTGCCTGAACATCTTGGCAGTCCGTCTCTCCTGCTCCGGTTTCCCTGATGTCCGAGTCCAGCGCCTCACCCGTCATGCACGCCACCACCATTTTGATGGTGCGAAAGGGCGGCCGCGTCGTCATCGGCGGTGACGGGCAGGTCTCGCTGGGACAGACGATCATGAAGGGCAATGCCCGCAAGGTTCGCCGGCTCGCCAAGGGCCAGGTGATCGCCGGCTTCGCGGGGGCGACCGCCGATGCCTTCACGCTGTTCGAGCGGCTGGAAAGCAAGCTGGAGCAGTATCCGACGCAATTGCTGCGCGCCTGCGTCGAACTCGCCAAGGACTGGCGCACCGACCGTTACCTGCGCCGTCTCGAGGCGATGCTGCTCGTTGCCGACAAGGAGGTCTCGCTGCTGATCTCCGGCACCGGCGACGTGCTGGAGCCGGAAGCGAGCGAGCATGGCGCGGTGATGGCGATAGGCTCGGGCGGCAATTACGCATTATCGGCCGCCCGCGCGCTGATCGATGTCGAGCCCGACGCCGAGGCGATCGTTCGCAAGGCGATGAAGATCGCCGGCGACATCTGCGTCTATACCAATCATTCGCTCGTGATCGAGACGCTCGAGGCGACCTGAGTCCGCTTCGCCTCGCCCGATCGCCCCTTTTCGGATCAGACACGCTTCATGACCAGCTTTTCCCCCCGCGAGATCGTTTCCGAACTCGACCGCTTCATCGTCGGCCAGAAGGATGCCAAGCGCGCCGTCGCCATCGCGCTGCGCAACCGCTGGCGCCGCCAGCAGCTGGACGGGCCGCTGCGCGAGGAGGTTTCGCCGAAGAACATCCTGATGATCGGCCCCACCGGCTGCGGCAAGACCGAGATCGCCCGCCGCCTCGCCAAGCTGGCGAATGCCCCGTTTCTCAAGGTCGAGGCGACGAAATTCACCGAAGTCGGCTATGTCGGCCGCGACGTCGAATCGATCGTGCGCGATCTCCTGGAAGTCGCGATCGCGCTGGTGCGCGAGGCCAGGCGCAAGGATGTCGAAGCCAAGGCGCATCTGGCGGCCGAGGAGCGGGTGCTCGACGCGCTGGTGGGCGCCAATTCCAGCCAGGCGACGCGCGACTCCTTCCGGCGCAAGCTGCGCAACAACGAGATGGACGACAAGGAGATCGAGGTCGAGGTCGCCTCCGGCGCCGGGGCCGCCGCGCCGATGTTCGAGGTCCCCGGCATGCCTGGCGCCTCGATCGGCGCGATCAACCTCTCCGACATGTTCGGCAAGGCCTTCGGCCAGAGGGGCAAGCCCCGGCGCATGCTGGTCAAGGACGCCTACCAGCCGCTGCTGGCCGAGGAGAGCGACAAGCTCATCGACCAGGACGCCATCGTCCAGGCGGCGATCCGCGAGGTCGAGAACAACGGTATCGTCTTCCTCGACGAGATCGACAAGATCTGCGCCCGCGAGGGCAAGGGCGGCGCCGATGTCTCGCGCGAGGGCGTGCAGCGCGACCTGCTGCCGCTGATCGAAGGCACCACCGTCGCCACCAAGCACGGCGCGGTGAAGAGCGACCACATCCTCTTCATCGCCTCGGGCGCCTTCCACGTCTCGCGCCCCTCCG
This sequence comes from Allobosea sp., assembly GCF_048595345.1. GTDB lineage: Bacteria > Pseudomonadota > Alphaproteobacteria > Rhizobiales > Beijerinckiaceae > Allobosea. The sequence continues at coordinate 7,242 of NZ_JBMDWH010000075.1, read as the reverse complement.
ACTTGCTGCCGGAGCTGCAGGGTCGCCTGCCGATCCGAGTCGAGCTCTCTCCCCTCGACATCGAGGACTTCAAGCGCATCCTCACCGAGACCGAAGCGAGCCTGATCAAGCAGTCCGTGGCGCTGATGGAGACCGAGCAGGTCGCGGTGACCTTCGAGCCCGATGCGATCGACGCCATCGCCCGGATCGCCGTCGAGGTGAATTCCACGGTCGAGAACATCGGCGCACGCCGGCTCCAGACCGTGATCGAACGCATTCTCGACGAGATTTCCTTCACCGCGCCCGATCGCGCCGGCGAGGTGGTCACGATCGACGCGGCCTATGTCGAGGCGCGCATCGGCGACCTTGCGAAGAACGCGGACCTCAGCCGCTTCATTCTTTAGGGCTCGTGTTCGTCTTCAATTTTGGTTAAGTTGAAGACGAAGGAGCTTGCCATGCCGCGCACCACCACCATGACCGTCCGCGTCGGCGGGGTGCTCAGCGATTTCATCGCCCGCAATGTCGGCGAGGATGGCGCCTACGAGAACATCAGCGAATATGTCCGGGACCTCATCCGTCGCGACAAGGAGCGGGTCGAACAGGAGGCGTTTGACCGGCTGAGGGCGGAACTCACGCTCGCGTTCGCCGCGCCGGAAGAGAGCTATCGGCCGCTCACCGCAGCCGAGGTGATCGCACGCAACAAGGTCAGCCCTTGAGCGCTGTTCGCGTCCAACAGGCGGCCTCCCGCCGGCTCGACGAGATTTATCACTACACGCGGGACCGCTTCGGCGACGATCAGGCGGAGCGCTACATTCAAGGGCTGTTCGAGGCTTTCGCGAAAATCGAAAGCCACGCCGTGCTGTCGCGCGCTGTCCCGGCCGAATTCGGGGTCGATGGGTTCAGCTTCCGCTACGAGCACCACATCGTCTATTGGCGCAGACTTTCGAGCGGCGAGATCGGCATCGTGACGATCCTCCACGAGCGGATGCACCAGATCGAACGCTTTCGCGAGGATTTCGGACTGTGAAGGACCGCGAAGCCTCCAGCCTCGCTCGCGATTCGGCGCTGGTCGGGGCCGCGACGATCGCCTCGCGGCTGCTGGGTTTCGCCCGCGACGTGCTGATCGCCCGGCTGCTCGGCGGCGGGCCGGTGGCGGATGCCTACCTCGCCGCGCTGCGGCTGCCCAATCTGGTGCGCCGGGTGCTGGGCGAGGGCGGGCTCAACGCGCCCTTCGTCCCGCTCTATCTGGCCATCGCGCGCGAACGGGGGCTCGGCGAGGCCCGCCGTTTCGCGGCGCAGGCCACCGGCCATCTGGCGATCTTCCTCCTGCTGCTCGTCGCGCTGGGCGAAATGGCGGCGCCCTGGCTGGTGCTGGCCCTTGCCGGCGGCTTCGCGCAGGAGCCGCAGACCCTGGCTTATGCCGCCCTCTACACGCAGCTCATGCTGCCCTTTCTGCTGCTGACCACCCTGGCTTCCCTTCTCGCCGCGCTGCTCAATGCCGAGAGGCGCTTCGCCGTCGCCGCGCTGGCGCCGGCCCTGATGAACGCGGTGCTGCTGGCCCTTCTGATCGCGCTGCATCTCTTCGGCACGGCGCCGGAAGCGGCCGCCCGCTGGCTCTCCATCGGCGTCAGTCTGACCGGGCTCGCCCATCTCGTCATGATCCTGCTGGCGCTGCGCGGTCTCGGCCTGCCCTGGCCGCGCCTCGGCTGGTCGCCGGATATGACGCGGCTGCTGAAGACCGGCGGGGCGACGCTGCTCGCAGCCTCGGCGGCGCAGCTCGTCCTGCTGGTCGCGACACAGATCGCCTCGATCGAGCCGGGCGCGGTCTCGGCGCTGTATTACGCCGATCGCGTCTTCCAGCTGCCGCTCGGCTTCGTTGGCGTCGCGATGGGAACGGTCGTGCTCTCGGAGATGGCCGAGGCGGCCCGCGAGGATGGTCCCGACGCCATGCTGGGCCGCTCGCTGGGCCTGGGGCTGGCCTTGGGCTTGCCGGCGGCCACGGCGCTCGTCGTTCTGGCCGATCCGATCGTCTCGGTGCTGTTCGAGCATGGCCGCTTCGGCGCCGAGGATCGCGAGCGCACCGCCGCGGCGCTGGCGGCCTTCGGGGGAGGGCTGCCCTTCGCGGTCGCGGCCAAGGTCTTCGGCCAGGTCTATTTCGCGCGGCGCCAATCGCGCCTGCCGCTTGTGTCGGGCGGGCTGGCACTGCTCGTCGCGGTTCTGGCGGGGCTCGCTCTGGCGCGCCCCGACAATGCCGCGCCGATGGCGGCGCTGGCCGCGACGCTGGCTTTCGTGGCGCAGGCCGTCTGGCTGGGCGCCATGCTGATCCGCGACGGCATCTGGCGGCCCGGTGCGAGCAATCTGCGTCCCGTCGCCGCCAGCCTCGTCTCCAGCGCGCTGATGGCCGGCGCGCTGGTGCTGCTGCTACGCCTCACGGCGGTCCCGCTGGCGCTCGACCAGCCTGGCTGGCATCGCCTCGGCGCGCTCGGGATGGTCTGCGCCGGCGGCTTTGCGGTGTATGCTGGGCTCGCATGGCTGCTGGGCGCGCTAGAGGCCCTCCCCTTGCGCAAGCGGCGGGGTTGAGCCAGAAGCGCCGCTTCTTTCCTCCATCGTGACGACGGAGCGCCCCATGTCGGGTTTTCACCAGCGCGTTTTTTCCGGCATGCAGCCGACCTCGACGCTGCATCTCGGCAATTATCTCGGCGCGCTGACCAACTGGGTGGCGATGCAGAAGACGCATGAATGCATCTATTGCGTCGTCGACATGCACGCGATCACGATGTGGCAGGACCCGGCCGATCTCAAGCGCGCGATCCGGGAGGTCACGGCCGCCTATATCGCCGCCGGCGTCGATCCCAAGGGCAGCATCATCTTCAACCAGAGCCAGGTCTCCGGCCATGCCGAACTCGGCTGGGTGTTCAACTGCGTCGCGCGCCTCGGCTGGCTCAACCGCATGACCCAGTTCAAGGAAAAGGCCGGCAAGGACCGCGAGAACGCCTCGGTCGGGCTTTATGCCTATCCGAACCTGATGGCGGCCGACATCCTGCTCTACAAGGCGACGCATGTCCCGGTCGGCGAGGACCAGAAGCAGCATCTGGAACTCACCCGCGACATCGCCCAGAAGTTCAACAACGATTTCGGCCCGCAGATCGCGGAACTGGGCCTCGGCACCGGCGATCTCGGCTTCTTTCCGCAGCCCGAGCCGATGATTCAGGGTCCGGCGCCGCGGGTGATGAGCCTGCGCGACGGCACCAAGAAGATGTCGAAATCCGACGCTTCGGACAATTCGCGCATCAACCTCACCGACGATGCCGAGACGATCGCGCAGAAGATCCGCAAGGCCAAGACCGACCCCGACGCCCTGCCCTCCGAGACCAAGGGGCTCGAAGGCCGGCCGGAGGCGGAGAATCTCGTCGGCATCTACGCCGGCCTGTCCGGCACGACCAAGGAGGCGGTGCTGGCGCAATTCGGCGGCGGCCAGTTCTCCGGCTTCAAGGCCGCGCTGGTCGATCTGGCAGTGGAGAAGCTTAGCCCGATCGCCGGCGAGATGCGCCGTCTGCTGGATGATCCGCGCCATATCGACGCGATTCTGGGCGAGGGCGCGGCCCGTGCCGAGGCGATTGCCGCCCCGATCATGCGCGAGGTCAAGGACATCGTCGGCTTCGTCCGGCGCTGACGCCGCCCGCGTCCGAGGGCTTGCGCCGGATGCCCGGCGCGGGCCACCATCGGCGTCCCTGAAGCGGTGGCAGGTCATCCATGGTCAAGAAACGGCGGTCCTATGAGACGGGCCATCGCGCGAAATTCCTCGTCGTCGTCGATGACAGCGACGAATGCGCCAAGGCGATCCGCTTCGCGGCCCGCCGCTGCGCCCGCGTCGGCGCGGCGATCGTGCTGCTCGCCATCGCCCCGCCGCCCGAGCACGAGACCTGGCTGGGCGTCGGCGAGGTCATGCGCGCCGAAGCCGAGGCCGAGGCCGAGAAGCGGCTCGACGAGGCGGCCGGCGCGGTGCGCTCCCTCGCCGGGCTGGAGCCGGAAAAGCTCGTGCGCACCGGCGACAAGGCCGACGAATTGCTGAAGCTGATCGAGGAGGACGAGGACATCTCGCTCCTCGTGCTCGCCGCCGGTATCGGGCGTGAGGGGCCTGGCCCGCTCGTCAGCACGCTCGCGGGCAAATCCTCGGCCAGCTTCCCGATTCCCCTCGCCATCGTGCCCGGCCATCTGGACGACGAGGAAATCGACGCGCTGGCGTGACGGAATCGGCATCCGGGCCGCCGTTGCGCTGGAATGATTCCAGCTCGCGGCCTATATCTCGGGCAGGACCGGCGACCTTGAACCGCCGGCACCGGAGATCGCCATGTTCATCCAGACTGAAGCCACGCCGAATCCGGCGACCCTGAAATTCCTGCCCGGCCGCATCGTCATGGGCAACGGCACGCTCGATCTGCGCGAAGGCGCCGAGGCCGTGCGCTCGCCGCTGGCGCAGCGCCTGTTCGGTGTGCCCGGCGTGACGGGCGTCTTCCTCGGCTCCGATTTCATCACCGTCACCAAGGCGGATGGCGAATGGGCGCATCTGAAGCCCGCCATTCTCGGCGCCATCATGGAGCATTTCATGTCCGGCGCGCCGGTCCTCGCCGAGGGGGCGGATGCGGCGACGAACGAGGAGGGCGAGTTTTTCGAGCCCGCCGATGCCCAGACGGTCGAAACCATCAAGGATCTGCTCGAAACCCGCATTCGCCCGGCGGTGGCGGGCGATGGCGGGGACATCACCTTCCGCGGCTATCGCGACGGCACGGTCTACCTCGCCATGAAGGGCTCCTGCTCCGGCTGCCCCTCCTCGACCGCGACGCTGAAGCACGGCATCCAGAACCTGCTGCGCCATTTCCTGCCCGAGGTTCAGGAGGTCGAGGCGGTCTGACCGCCTTTGCACCGGCGCTCCCGGGATCTCCTGGCATGTTGCGTCGCTTGCCGCGAAAAGGCTAAGCCACGCGGATGCGCATTCTCGCCATAGACACCGCGCTCGGCGCCTGCTCGGCCTGCGTTCTGGAGGCTGGAGCCGACGAGCCGCTCGCCATTGAGCGGCTGCCGATGGATCGCGGCCACGCCGAGGCGCTGATGCCGCTCGTCGAGCGGGTCATGACGGGCGTCGAAGGCGGTTTCGCCTCGCTCGGCCGCGTCGCCGTCACGGTCGGTCCCGGCAGCTATACCGGCCTTCGCGTCGGCGTAAGCGCGGCCCGTGCCATCGCCTTTGCGCGGGGCATCCCGGCTGTCGGCGTGACCACGGTCGCTGCCTTCGCCGCCCCCCTGATCGGCCGCGAGCAGGGGCGCGTCATCGCCGCCGCTCTCGACGCCAGGCACGGCCAAGTCTGGTTCCAGGCCCTGACGGCCGAAGGCAAGCCGCTGGTCTCCCTTCGCCAGGTGAGTTACCGCGACGCGGCGCGCGCCATCGGGGCCGGCCCCGTGAGCCTCGTCGGCTCCGGCGCGCTCGCCGTCGCCAACGAGGCTTGGGCGATCGGGCTCGATGCGCTGGTGATCGACGGGGCCAAGGCGCCGGATGTCGCCTGGGTCGCACGCCTCGGCCTGATCGCGGATCCTGAGACCGCGCCGCCGCGGCCGCTCTACCTCAAGGCCCCGGAGACGACGCCCCAGGACAAGGCCCGGCTGCCGCGCCGGTGACGCCGCCCTTCAAAACCCTGTTGACCTTCCGCAGGGCCATGCCAATGAGCGGCATGGCATCGACCATGGATTGGCTGCGCAAGCTCCTGCATTCTCAAACCGGGCCTCACCGCACCGGCCCGCTCGACGCGCGCCATGCCGCCCGCGTCTCGGCGCTGCATCGGCAAGGCGGCTTCGCCCGTTTCTGGGATCCGGCCGAATGCGCCGGGCTGATCGCCGATGCCGCCGTGGAGTCCGACGGCGTCTTCTGCGGTGATGCGCGCGAGCCGGAGGGCTTCGTTCTTTCGCGGCTGGCCGCCGACGAGGCGGAAATCCTCTGCATCGTCGTCTCGCCGGCCCGGCGGCAAGGCGGTCTCGGCCGCGCTTTGCTCGCGAGCCATCTCGCCCGCCTCGCCGCGCACGGGGCTGCTACGGTCTTCCTGGAGGTCGAGGAGGGCAACCAGCCGGCCCAGCGGCTCTATCGCTATTTCGGCTTCGTCGAGGTGGCCCGGCGCAAGGGCTACTACCCGAAGCCCGACGGCTCGCGGGCGACCGCGATCGTGATGCGGCTGGAGCTCGCATGAGGCGGGGCGCCGACGGCGCGGCCGGCCTCGGCCCGGGAGCCTATGCGCGGCTCGTCCTGCTGCTGCTGGGCACGCTCGCCTTGCTGCCCTTGCAACTCGCTGCGATGCGAATCGCGCCCCGCCGCGCCGGAGCGATCCCGCGCCGCTTCCACCGCCTCGCCTGCCGGTGCCTCGGCGTGCGGCGGCAGGTGCGGGGCACGCCTCCGCCGGCCGGGGCGGGCGTGCTGATCGTCGCCAACCATGTCTCCTGGCTCGATATCTGCGTGATGGGCGCCGAGCGTCGGCTTTCCTTCGTCGCCAAGAGCGAAGTGCAGAGCTGGCCGGTGATCGGGAAGCTCGCCGACCTGCAGCGCACCCTCTATATCGACCGGCAGCGCCGCGGCGCCACCGCGGGCGCGGCCGCCGCGATGGGCGCGCGGCTCGCGGCCGGCGACGACATCGTGCTCTTCGCCGAAGGCACGACCGGCGACGGCACGCGCATCCTGCCCTTCCGCTCCTCGCTCCTGGGCGCGGCCCATCATGCGATCGACGAGGCGGGCGGCGACGTCACCGTCTATCCGCTGGCGATCACCTATACCGGCGTCGCCGGCCTGCCGGGCGGCCGGACCGGGCGGGCAGCCCTCGCCTGGTATGGCGACACCGAGCTGTGGCCGCATCTGAAGCATGTGCTGGCGTCAGGCGCCGTCGATGTGGACCTCGCATGGGGCGAGCCGATCGTGATGGGCAAGGCCACCTCCCGCAAGGAGGCGACGCGGCTGGCCGAGCACAGCGTGCGCCATGCGCGCCGCCGCGCGGTCGCCGGCCGCCACGAGGCCTGATCGCTGGCGCGCGCCTTGCTTGGCGGCGGAATGGCTTGCCCCGCCGTTCCCAAGGCGGGCGAACCGGGGTAAGGAGACGGTTTGGAGAACCCGACCGCGACGATGAAGAAAGTCCACATCAAGTCCTTCGGCTGCCAGATGAACGTCTATGACGGGCAGCGCATGGCCGACATTCTGGGCGAGCAGGGCTTCGAGGAGACGGCGTCGCCGGA
>NZ_JBMDWH010000074.1:0-26467 GCF_048595345.1 Allobosea sp. | reverse complement strand
CCCTTCAACGCCTGGGTGATGCTGAAATCGCTGGAGACGCTGCCGCTGCGCGTCGCCAAGCAGGCCGAGAACGCCGGCAAGGTCGCCGACTGGCTGGCGGCGCAGTCCCGGCTGCCGAAGGTGATCTTCCCGGGGCATGCCAACCATCCGCAGGCGGAGATCATCAAGCGCCAGATGAGCGGGCCGTCCACGATGATCGCCTTCGAGGTGCCCGGCGGCAAGGAAGGCGCCTATCGCCTGCTCGACGCCTGCCGGCTGATCCGCATCTCCAACAATCTCGGCGACGCCAAGAGCCTGATCGTCCATCCCGCGACGACGACGCATCAGCGCTTCACCCCCGAGGTGCGCGCCGCGATGGGCGTCGGCGACGGGCTGGTGCGGCTTTCGATCGGGCTGGAGCACCCCGACGACCTGATCGCCGATCTGGAGCAGGCTCTGGCGAAGGTGTGAGGGCTCACGGCCTGCGAGTAGGCGCAGACAGCGCGGGGAACCCTCTTCCGGAGGGAGAGGGCAGAGGTCGACCGTTGGACACCGTAGCCGAGACTTGCCCGCTGCTGCGGTAAGGAAGTTGCCTCATTGGTCGAAGTGCCGACCCCTCACCCCTGCCCCTCTCCCTGATCTCGGGCCGCCCGAGATCAGCACTCGAGTGCCGAAGTCGGCAACCGCCGACTTCGAGGCAGGCGAGGGGTTCCCCGGGCCCTTCATCGCACCAGTGGCCATCCCCCGCCTCCCCTGCTAAAGCGGGCCGTTCAACCCGCCAGCCCCGAAGAGGCCAGCATGCGTTCGGGCGAAGTCAAGCGCCGCACCAACGAGACCGACATCGCGGTCTCGCTCCATCTCGACGGCACCGGCAAGGCCAAGATCGCCTCGGGCGTCGGCTTCTTCGACCATATGCTCGACCTGTTCGCGCGCCATTCGCTGATCGATCTCACCGTGAAGGTGAAGGGCGATACGCAGATCGACGACCACCACTCGGTCGAGGATACCGGCATCGCGCTCGGCGAGGCGGTGAAGCAGGCGCTCGGCGACAAGAAAGGCATCCGCCGCTATGCCGACATCCATCTGCCGATGGACGAGACGCTGACGCGCGTCGCCGTCGATGTCTCGGGACGGCCCTTCCTCGTCTTCCGGACGGAATTCAAGGCCCAGAAGATCGGCAGCTTCGACACCGAGCTGGTGCGGGAGTTCTTCCAGGCCTTCGCCATGAACGCCGGCATCACGCTGCATGTCGAGACGCTCTATGGCGACAACGCCCACCACATCGCCGAAAGCTGCTTCAAGGGGCTGGCCCGGGCGCTGCGCCAGGCGCTCGAGGTCGATCCGCGCGAAGGCGGGCGCGTGCCCTCCACCAAGGGCGCGCTCTGATGGCCTTCTACACCGTCATGACACCGCCCCCCGCCGAGAGCGGCGGACGCAGCGCGATCGAGAAGGCGCGGCTGATCGCGGATAGCTTCAGCTGGGGCGCGTTCCTGCTCACCGGACTGTGGCTGCTCGGCCGCCGGCTTTGGCTGGCGACGCTGCTGTTCATGCTATTCTGGGGCGTCGTCTGGGTCCTGCATGCATGGATCGGCCTGAACGAGAGCGCGCTCAGCCTGCTCTACTGGATCTTCGCGTTCGTGCTGGGCCTGGAAGGCCGCAATCTCGTCGTCCGCAAGCTGACCCGGCAGGGCTGGCAGCTCGCCGATGTCGTCGAGGCGCGCACCCTCGCTGAAGCCGAGCGCCGCTGGTTCGAGCGCGCACTCGCCGGCGACAACGCGGCGCCGCTTCCGGTCCCGAGCACACCCGCCGCTCCGCCGCGCCCCACAGGCCCGCTGCCGATCATCGGGCTGTTCCCGGAGGCGCGGGGTCGATGAGTCAATCGGTCGCCATCATCGATTACGGCTCCGGCAACCTGCACTCCGCCGCCAAGGCTTTCGAGCGGGCGGCCGGCGAGGCCGGCATCGCCTCCACCATCCATGTCACCAGCGACACGGGCGTGGTGCGGGCGGCCGACCGCATCGTGCTGCCGGGTGTCGGCGCCTTCGCCGATTGCCGCGCCGGACTCGACGCCGTGCCCGGCATGGTCGAAACGCTGGAAGAAGCCGTGCGGGGCAAGGGCAAGCCCTTTCTCGGCATCTGCGTCGGCATGCAGCTGCTCGCCTCACGCGGACTGGAATATGCGGTAACGCCGGGGCTGGGCTGGATTGCGGGCGATGTCGCGCTCATCGAGCCGCGCGACGACAGCCTCAAGATCCCGCATATGGGCTGGAACACGCTGCATCTTCAGGAGGAGCATCCGCTGCTCGCCGGCATCGAGACGGGCCCGCAGGGGCTGCACGCCTATTTCGTGCATTCCTACGCGCTGGTGCCCGAGCGCGCGCAGGATGTGGTGGCGGTGACCGACCATGGCGGGCCGGTGACGGCGATGGTGGCGCATGGCAACATCGCCGGCACGCAGTTCCACCCCGAAAAGAGCCAGACGCTGGGCCTGAAGCTCATCGCCAATTTTCTGGGCTGGACGCCGTGATCCTTTTCCCCGCGATCGATCTCAAGGAAGGCCGCTGCGTGCGCCTGAAGCAGGGCGACATGGCGCAGGCCACCGTGTTCAACGACGATCCGGCCGCGCAGGCCGCCGCCTTCGAGGCGCAGGGCTTCGCGTGGCTGCATGTCGTCGATCTCGACGGCGCCTTCGCCGGCAAGCCGATGAACGCGGCCGCGGTCGAGGCCATCCTCGCCCGCGTCGCCTTTCCGGTGCAGCTCGGCGGCGGCATCCGCGACATGAAGACCGTCGCCGGCTGGCTGGAGAAGGGCATCGCCCGCGTCATCATCGGCACGGCGGCGGTGCGTGACCCCGGCTTCGTGCGCGAGGCGGCGAAGGCGTTTCCGGGCCGCGTGGCGGTCGGCATCGATGCGCGGGACGGCTATGTCGCGGTCGAAGGCTGGGCCGAGACCTCTTCGCTCGCGGCGGCCGATCTTAGCCGGCGCTTCGAGGATGCCGGCGTGGCCGCGATCATCTACACCGACATCGCCCGCGACGGCATGCTGCAGGGCATCAACTGGGACGGCACCATCGCGCTGGCGCAAGCCGTCTCGATCCCGGTGATCGCCTCGGGCGGTCTTGCCTCCCTCGCCGATATCGAGCGCCTCTGCGCGCCCGATGCCGCGATCCTGGAAGGCGCGATCACCGGTCGCGCGCTTTATGACGGTCGGATCGACGCAGGCGAGGCGTTGAAGCGACTCAGCGCACGGACTCGAATCGATTCCTGAGTCAAGATTTTCTTGACAAAGCTGAATTTGTTCACTATCTGTTTGTTCAAATGGACTGGGGGTTGTTCCCGGTCGGCGCTAGGCCTCGGTTTCGACTGGGGCCTTTCGCTTATGGGAACAGCTTGAGGCCGTAGCCTCGTATCTCCCCTGCATTACTCCGTCGAAACTTCATTTCGATAATATCGTAAGCGCGGTTTGGCTGCTCGGGGCGAAGCGTCTTGATTCCAATCGGCCTCGCGAAAAGGTCTGCGATCTGAAGCCCGGATGAATTCGCCCTCTTATCAACCAAGCGAATATCTAGATCCGCCATAGCGGCGCCGCCAAAGTTCGCGCCATCCTTGATGCGGCGGAATTCCAGCTCCAGCTTGACGTCCTCCTTCTCACCCCGCTTTTCGAACATGATCGTCGTCGAGCGACCTGCCTGCCCGCGTTCGTCCAGAAACCGATGAGTCCGTTCCATGCAAAATTGCATGGCGATATGGTATGGATTGTCCGGCTCTGCATAGCGCCGTGCTAGGCGAGGCTTGTCGATGACCGAAGCGATGACGGTCGTGGGACAACTTTCAAGGATCTCCGTCAGTTCGTGCATGAACAGCCTTCGACGCTCTTCATTCTGCAAGAATTTAAAAGGAGGCTTCTGCTTCCGGATTTCGTGTTCGTGCAAGATCACGTTGTCGTGCCCAAACCAGCGGAATTTGAATTCCTGAATCTGCGGCACCACGTTGCGAATGTAGTCCGCTTTCTTGAAGATGCAGAATGCGAGAACGAAAATCGGATAGCTCTGCGCTACCGATGTCAGATCATGGTCGCCGCTCTCATCGACATAGATGACATAATCAGAGAAAGGTGGCATGGGCGCAGCGCAGCCATTCGTGAGCGAGCATGCTAAAAACACGCATCATCCCCTGCCTCGACGTCAAGGACGGCCGCGTCGTCAAGGGCGTGAAATTCCTCGACCTGGTCGATGCCGGCGATCCGGTGGAGGCGGCCAAGGCCTATGACGCGGCCGGTGCCGACGAGCTCTGCTTTCTCGACATCACGGCGAGCCACGAGGATCGCGGCATCCTGCTCGATGTGGTGACCCGCACCGCCGAAGCCTGCTTCATGCCGCTGACCGTCGGCGGGGGCGTGCGCAAGGTCGAGGACATCCGCGCCCTGCTGCTGGCGGGGGCCGACAAGGTCTCGATCAACACCGCCGCCGTCACCAACCGGCAGTTCGTCAAGGAAGCGGCCGAGAAGTTCGGTGCCCAGTGCATCACCGTCGCGATCGACGCCAAGCAGGTCTCACCCGGCCGCTGGGAGATCTTCACCCATGGCGGGCGCAATGCCACGGGGCTGGAGGCGACGGCCTTCGCGCGCGAGGTCGTTTCGCTCGGCGCAGGGGAATTGCTCGTCACCTCGATGGATCGCGACGGCACCAAGGTCGGCTATGATCTCGGCCTGACGCGGGCCATCGCGGATGCGGTTTCGGTGCCGGTGATCGCCTCGGGCGGCGTCGGCGATCTCGACGATCTCGTGGCGGGAGTGGCCCAGGGCCATGCCTCGGCCGTGCTGGCCGCCTCCATCTTCCATTTCGGCACCTACAGCATCGGCCAGGCCAAGGCGCATATGGCGCAAGCCGGGCTGAGGATGAGGCTCGTCTGATGGCGGGCTTCACCCTCTCCGATCTCGAAGCCCGCGTCGCCGAGCGCGCAGCCGCCTCTCCGGAGGAATCCTGGACCGCCAAGCTGCTCGCCGCGGGGCCCGAGCGCGCCGCCAAGAAGTTCGGCGAGGAGGCGGTGGAGGCGGTGATCGCCGCGGTGAAAGGCGATCGGGCGGAGCTGATCGCCGAAAGCGCGGACGTGCTCTATCATCTTTTGGTCGTGCTCAAGGCGCGCGATGTTGCATTGCAGGACGTGTTGAGCCAGCTTGAGGCCCGCACAGTGCGGTCAGGGCTGGCCGAAAAAGCGTCCAGACCCGGCTGAGTTGCGTCGAAGCCCCGAGGACCGTCCCCTTGAATCTCGAATCCTGGATGGCGGACCGCCTCATGGGCCAAGGCACGATCACGGACCCCCGCCCGATATCGACCCCGCCCGAGCGCGATCTGATTTCGCCCTATCGGGTGTTCTCGCGCGACGAATGGGCCCATCTGCGCGCCGACGCGCCGCTGACGCTGTCGGCGGAGGATCTGACCAAGCTGCAATCGATCAACGACCCGATCTCACTCGACGAGATCGTTGCGATCTATCTGCCGCTGTCGCGCCTGCTGTCGCTCTATGTCGCGGCCACGCAGGGGCTGTTCAAGGCGACGCAGCGCTTCCTGATGGCCGAAGCGGAGGTCAAAGTCCCTTACATCATCGGCGTCGCCGGCTCGGTCGCGGTCGGCAAATCGACCACGGCGCGCGTGCTGAAGGCTCTGCTGTCGCGCTGGCCCAACACGCCGAAGGTCGAGCTCGTCACCACGGACGGCTTCCTGATGCCGAATGCCGAGCTGGAACGGCGCGGGCTGATGCAGCGCAAGGGCTTTCCCGAGAGCTATGACGGTTCGTCGATCCTGCGCTTCCTCTCCGACATCAAGGCCGGCAAGCCGACCGTGACGGCGCCGGTCTATTCGCATCTGGTCTACGACGTGGTGCCGGGTGAGACGGTGACGGTCGAGCGGCCCGACATTCTCATTCTCGAAGGCCTCAACGTCCTGCAGCCGAGCCGGATGCCGAAGGACGGAACGGTGATCCCTTTCGTGTCGGATTATTTCGATTTCTCGGTCTATCTCGATGCCGACGAGAACGATCTGCATCGCTGGTACGTCAACCGCTTCATGACGCTTCGCCAGACCGCCTTCCGCGACCCCCGCTCCTTCTTCCGGAAATATGCCGAAATCGCTGAGACAGAGGCGCTTTCCATCGCCGAGAAGCTCTGGACCGGAATCAATCTGCCCAACCTGCAGGAGAACATCCTGCCCACGCGCCAGCGCGCCAGCCTGATCCTGACCAAGGGCGCCAGCCACCGCATCCAGCAGGTCGCGCTGCGTCGGCTCTAGCCGTGCCGGGTCTCAGCCACGCCGCGCGCTGATGGACACTCTTGCATCTCTGGCCGGCATGGCCGCGGCCGCCTTCGTGGCCGCGACGCTGCTGCCGGCGCAGTCGGAAGCGGTCTTCGTCGGGCTGCTGGCGGCGCGCACCGTCGATCCGTCGGCGCTGTTTCTCGTCGCGAGCCTCGCCAACACCGCCGGTTCCCTGCTCAACTGGTGGCTCGGTATCCTGATCGCCCGCCACGGGCTCGAGCGGCTGCCGCCGCGCATCCGGCCCGATCCTGCGCAATTCGCCCGCGCCCAGGGCCTGTTCGCGCGCTATGGCTGGCCCTGCCTGCTGCTGGCCTGGCTGCCGATCGTCGGCGACCCGCTGACCTTCGTGGCGGGCACGCTGCGCTTTCCGGCCCTGCCCTTTACCCTGCTCGTGCTCACGGGGAAGGCGGCGCGCTATGCGGCGCTCTGGGCCGGCTGGGCCGCGGTATCGTGAGCACTGGCAATTGCGGAACGGCGCCCGCCGGGCTACCAGCGGAGCGTCCGAAGAGGAGATATCAAATGAGCATTCAGCGTATTCAGCCCGGCCCGCGCATGTCGAAGGCCGTGGTGCATGGCGACACCGTCTACCTCGCCGGGCAGGTCGCGAACCAGGCGGCCGGCAAGAGCGTCGCCGAGCAGACGCAGGAGATCCTGGAGATCATCGACGGGCTGCTGGCCGAGGCCGGCTCGGACAAGTCGAAGCTGCTGATGGTGAACATCTGGCTCGCCGACATGTCGACCTTCGCCGAGATGAACGCCGTCTGGGACAAGTGGGTCCTCGCCGACGCCACGCCGGGCCGCGCCACGGTGGAGGCCAAGCTCGCCGCCCCGCAGTTCACGGTCGAGATCGCCGTCATCGCCGCCAAATGAGACCCGATCCTTTCGGGACGGCGCCGAGTCGTCCCGAAAGGAACGATTGTTAACCCGTCGCTTGTAAAGAGCGCGGAAATCTCGATTCCGCTGGCCGGAATCAGGGCAGTGTCACAGCCGGTTGGCAAGGGAGTTCAACGCCTTGCCAACCGGGAACGGCGGGGCCGGGACCGCCCTCTTCATCTTGGTTCGACGATCCAGCGGTTCGGCGGGAGGCCGTCATCACCCAATCGGATGAGATCGCTACGGCTCTGGCCCGGGTCGCCGGACGCTGCGGGCTGCCGCCGGTCGCATTGGCGGCGGTGATGTCCGATTGGGTGCGGCGGCCGGAGACGGGCGTTCCCGCTTCCGCTCTGCTCGAACGCAAATCCCAGGATTTCCTTGCTCTGGTCGAAAGGCTGACCGCGCCGCTGGCGCCGGGCGTGATCGCGCAGCTGCGTGCACAGGCGGGCACCGCGATTCATGCCGGGCGGCTGTCGGAGGCGGACAAGGCGCTCGCGCAGGCGGAACTCGCGGCGATCGACGGCGCCCACGATCTGTCGGCCCTGCCGCCGGAGCGACGCCTGCTGATCGGCGAAAACCGGGCCGACCGCGCCGCCCTCAGCTTCCTGCGCACCAGTCCCGAGGGCTATCGCGAGGCCGCCACGCGCTATGGCGAGGCCGCCGCCGTGCTGGCGCTTGCCGATCCTGCGCGCAGCCGGGCGGTCGCTCTGGACCAGGCCCGGGTGCTGATGCGGCTGAGCGAGGATCTGGGCGGTCGCGAGGGCTATGAGGCCGCGATCCCGCTGCTGCGGCGTCAGCTGCAGCCGCTGGACCGGCTCGCCGATACCCTCGCTTACGCGCAGATCCAGGATCTTCTGGCCACCGCACTGGAAAGTCTCGGCGCCGTCACCGGCGAGACGCGCTGGCGTGAGCAGGCGCTCGACCACTGCCGTTCCGGCCTCGAATATCTGTCCCGGGAGGAGGCGCCCGCCTTGTGGCGGGCGATGAAGCTGCGCTTCGGCCGCCTCGCCGTGGCGCTGGGCACGGGCCAGCACGACGACAATCTGCTCGAAGACGCCATCGCGAATTATGCCGGGCTGCTCGCCACCTGGCCACGATCCGACAACGAGCCGCGCTGGCTCGAGGCCGAGCACATGATCTCACGCGCCCGGGCCACGCTGGGCAAGCGCCGCACCGATCTGGCCTTGCTGGAGCGCGCCTTCAACGGCCTCACCCGCGTCTCGGACTCCATCGACCGCCGTCGGGAGCCGCTGCGCTGGGCCCAGCTGAAGGACCAGATGGGCGCCGTCCTCGTCTCGATGGCGGAGCGCTACAGCGAGCCGGTGGTGCTGGAAGAGGCGCTGAAGCTCTTCGACGTGGCGCTGGAGGAGCTGCCGCGCGACAAGGTTCCCCTGTCCTGGGCGCGCAGCCGGATGAACCAGGCCGAGGCGATTCTCGAACTCGCCCGCCGGACCAAGGATCTCGACCGTGCGCAACGCGGGCTGGCGCAGATGGTGGAGGCGGTCGACGTCGCCATCCAGGGGGATCGCGCGCGGGCGGGCGAATATCAGGCGCGGCTCGCCGAGGCGGGGGCGCTCGCCGAGCGGCTGATGGAAGGCTAGAGCCGGCTCAGCGGACGGGGTGACGGGGATCCAGCCGCTCCAGCGCGCCGTCCAGCGTCTCGTCCCGCTTGGCGAAGCAGAAGCGCACCACGGTCTTCACGGCACCCTGCGCATAGAACGCGCTGACCGGGATCGCGGCCACGCCCTTTTCCATGACGAGGCGGCGGCAGAAGGCCACGTCGTCGGCCTCGCCCAGAGGGGCGATGTCGACATTGAGAAAATAAGTCCCGGCCGAGGGCAGCACCGCATAGCCGAGATCCTCGAGGCCCTTGGCGAACCGGTCCCGCGAGCGCTGGAAGCCGGCCCGCATTCCTTCGAAATACCCGTCATCCTTGCCCAGCCCATAGGCCACGGCCGCCTGCAGGTTCGGCGGGGTGGTGAAGGTAATGTATTGATGCGCCTTGGCCAAAACCCGCATCAGCGGCGGGGCGGCCATGACGAAGCCGACCTTCCAGCCGGTGAGCGAGAAGATCTTGCCCGCGGAGGAAATCTTGACCGTGCGCTCGCGCATCTGCGGGCGCGACAGCACGGGAACATGGCGGCGCCCGTCGAAGACCACATGCTCCCAGACCTCGTCGCAGATCGCGACCGCGTCAAATCGCACGCAGAAATCGGCGAGCAGGTCGAGATCGGCCTCGCTGAAGATCGTCGCGGTCGGGTTCAGCGGATTGTTGAACAGCACGACCCGGGTTTTCGGCGAGAAGGCCTGCGCCAGAGCCTCCTCGGTCAGACCGAAATGGGGCGGCTTCAGCGTGACGAATTTCGGAATGCCGCCGGCGCGGCGCACGAGCGGCACATAGGCATCGTACATCGGCTCGAACAGCACGACCTCGTCGCCCGGCGCCAGCAGCGCCATCAGCGCGCCCGCGATTGCCTCGGTCGCGCCCGATGTGACCATGATCTCCCGATCGGCATCGAGCTCGAGCCCCTGCCAACGGCGATAATGCGCGGCCACGGCCTGGCGCAGCTCCGGCAGGCCCATCATCGGCGGATACTGGTTCCAGCCCGTCATCACGGCCTCGGCCGCCCTCGCGCGGACATCCTCGGGGCCCGGATCGTCAGGGAACCCTTGGCCGAGATTGATCGCGCCCGTCTCGCGCGCGAGCTGGGACATCACCTCGAACACGCTGGTCTCGAGGGCGGAGAAGATCGGATTCATCGCTCAGGATCGGCACCATCGAAGGGAAGCCGGCTTTAGCATGCCGGGCGGATGCTGGCACCTGCCGGCAGACCGCTATCGCGTCCGAAAAATGCCGAGTGATGAATGTTGACAATCGTCACAAATCAGGATTGATTGGCGATGTCGGTTCGTTGCGGCGGCTGATGCGACTTCGCCCCTTTGGCGCAGCGGCCTGCCGCAACGAGCCGGCAAACCATGCGGAAAGCGCGATCGGCGGCTGCATCTTTGCCCCGTGATGGGCTAATCAGGGGCGATGGCCCTCGCTCCTCCCCCCGCCGTGATGATCCTTGGCACCGGCTCCAATGTCGGCAAATCGCTGCTGGTCGCCGGGTTGTGCCGGCTCTTCGCCGATCGCGGGCTCAACGTGCGGCCGTTCAAGCCGCAGAACATGTCCAACAATGCCGCGGCCACCGCGCAGGGCGAGATCGGGCGCGCCCAGGCCCTCCAGGCCCGTGCCGCTCGAATCCAGCCTCATCCCGACATGAATCCCGTGCTGTTGAAGCCCGAGGGCGAGCGCGGCAGCCAGGTCATCCTGCAGGGCCGGGTGGCCGGCCGGCTGTCCTCGCGCGATTTCGCCCGCCGAGGCGACTGGCTCCCGGCGGTGCTGGAGAGCTTCGAGCGCCTCGGCCGGAATGCCGATCTCATGCTGGTGGAGGGCGCGGGCTCGCCGGCCGAGACCAATCTGCGCGCCCGCGACATCGCCAATCTCGGTTTTGCCCGCGCGGCGGGCGTCCCGGCGGTGCTCATTGGCGATATCGACCGCGGCGGCGTCATCGCCAGTCTGGTGGGGACGCATGCCGTGCTCGACACAGCGGACCGGGCGATGATCCACGGTTTCGCCGTCAACCGGTTCCGTGGCGCGCCGGAGCTGTTCGAACCCGGCCTCGCGACCATCACGGCCGCGACCGGCTGGCAGAGCCTGGGCATCGTGCCGTGGTTCGCCGCGGCGCGCCGCCTGCCGGCCGAGGACGGGCTCGACCTGCGCGGCGAGCGCAAGCCGGGGGCCCGCATCCGCATCGCCGTGCCGGTGCTGCCGGGCATCGCCAATTTCGACGATCTCGACCCGCTGAAGCTGGAGCCGGATGTCGATCTCATGCTGGTCGAATCGGGCCAGCCGCTTCCAGGCGACGTGCATCTCGTGATCCTGCCCGGCTCGAAGACCACGCTGCGAGGCCTGGCGGCGCTGCGGGAGGAAGGCTGGGACATCGACATCCTGGCGCATCGGCGCCGGGGCGGGCATGTGCTCGGCCTGTGCGGCGGTTATCAGATGCTCGGGCGCGTCGTGCGCGATCCGCTTGGGCTGGAAGGGCCTGCGGGCGAGGCGGCGGGGCTCGGCCTGCTCGATGTCGAGACCACACTCGACCGGGACAAGACCGTGCGCGAGGTGGCCGTGAGCCATGGTGCCGGCGGCGGCTCGGGCCGCGCCTATGAAATCCATCTCGGCGCCACCGATGGGCCCGATACCGCCCGCGCGCCGTTCACCGCCGAAGGCCGGGCCGAAGGCGCCGCCAGCGCCGATGGACGGGTCGCGGGCAGCTATCTGCACGGCCTCCTGTCGTCCGACGCCATCCGGGCCGCCTTGCTGGCCCGTATCGCGGGGACACGCGAGCCGCTGGCGCGCTACGAGTCGAGCGTGGAGGAGACCCTGGACGCGCTGAGCCGGCATCTGGAGGCGCATCTCGACATCGAGGCCCTGCTCGCCATTGCGGCCAAGCGGGGCGGATGAGCCCGTCCCTGCCGCAAAGGAAACCTCTTTCGGCCCGATCCGGCTCTCGAAAATCCTTTTATTCGCCATGAAGTTGACGAATGATGAAATTCGTCATAGCGATACTGAGATCGCTGTTCTCCCTCATCCGAAAGAGCAAGACCGCGTCGTGAGCCAGATCGAGCGCGATACCAGGCAGGACATCGTCGACACCGCCGAGCGATTCTTCCGCGAAATCGGCTATCAGAAGACGACGGTGGCCGATATCGCCAAGTCGCTGCGGATGAGCCCCGCCAATGTCTATCGCTTCTTCGACTCTAAGAAGGCGATCAACGAGGCCGTTCTCGACCGCTACAAGCGCGAGCAGGAAGAGGCGCTCCTGGCCATCGCCGAGCAGGACCGGCCGGCGCCGGACCGGCTTCGCGAGATGCTCGCCGCCTCCTTCCGGCTCAACGCCGCGCGCTTTGCCGGCCATGCCCGCATGCAGGAAATGGTCTGCGCGGCGATGGACGAGAGCTGGGACGCGATCATCGCCCATATCGAGCGCTTCGACGCGCTGCTGCGCCGGGTGGTGGCGGACGGCATCGCCCGCGGCGAGTTCCGCCCGATCGATCCGGCCCATGCCACGGGCTGCGTGCGCACCGGGATGATCCGCTTCATGCACCCGCTGCTGATCACCCAATGCGAGTGCATGCCCGGCCCCGGCGCCGAGGAGATGATCGACTTCATCGTCGGCGCGCTGGAAGCCGGACCGGCCCGCGACTGAGCCCGCCGCCGGCTCGCGCGTTGACAAGCCATCGAGGGAGCGGGATACCCCCGCCTGACATGGCCAGCCTGCCCAAGCAAACCCTGAAGAAGATCGCCATCATCGTCCACGACCTGGTCGTGACGGCGCTGGCGATCTGGCTCGTCTTCGTGGTGCGCTTCGAAGGCTGGCTGCTGGCCGAGCATCTGCGCTATCTGCCGCGCTTCCTGCCGTTCTTCGTCGGCTATGCCGGGCTGGTCTACTGGTTCTTCTCGCTCTACCGCTCGAAATGGCGGTTCGCCTCGCTGCCCGACCTGTCGAACATCGTGCGCGCGGTCTCGGTGCTGACGATCAGCCTGCTCGCGATCGACTATGTGCTGGTCTCGCCGGATTTCTACGGGAATTTCTATTTCGGCAAGATCACCATCGCGCTCTACTGGCTGGTGCAGATCGCGCTGCTGGGCGGGCCGCGGCTGGCCTACCGCTATTTCAAATATGCGCGCTCGCGCAACACGGCCGAGCGCGACGCCGCCCTGCCGGCCCTGCTGCTCGGCCGCGGCGTCGAGATCGAGATGGTGATCCGGGCGATGGAGGCGGGCACGATGCGGCGGCTGCGCCCGGCCGGCATCCTGACCCCGCGCATGGACGATCTCGGCCAGTCGATCCGCGGCGTGCCGGTTCTGGGCCTGCTGTCCGACATCGACACGGTGGTCACCGATGCCGAGCAGCGCGGCGAGGCCTTCCGGCGCATCGTCGCCACGCCTTCGGCGCTGCTGCCGGAGGCGCAGCCGGAAAAATGGCTGGCTCAGACGCGCAAGCTCGCCTTGCCGATCTCGCGGATCGACGCGCCCGGCGAGAGCACAGGCGACACCGATGTCGCGCCGCTGGAGATCGAGGATCTGCTGGTGCGCTCCACCGTGACCATCGATCGCGGGCGGCTGGGCAGCTTCCTGAAGGGCAAGCGCGTCATCGTGACGGGCGGCGGCGGCTCGATCGGCTCCGAGATCTGCCTGCGCTGCGCCGCCTTTGGGGCCGCCGAGATTCTCGTGGTGGAGAGCTCGGAGCCGGCGCTGTTCCAGATCACCGAGCAACTCGCGGTCGTGGCGCCGGACATCAAGGTGTCCGGAGCGCTGGCCGATGTGCGCGACCGCGGCCGCATCCTGCCGCTCTTCGCCGAATTCCGCCCCGATATCGTCCTGCACGCGGCCGCGCTGAAGCATGTGCCCTATCTCGAGGCCGATTGGAGCGAGGGCATCAAGACCAATGTCTTCGGCTCGGTGAACGTCACCGATGCGGCGATCGCCGCCGGGGCCCGCACCTTCGTGCTGATCTCGACCGACAAGGCGATCGAGCCGGTCTCGATGCTGGGGGCGACCAAGCGCTTCGCCGAGATCTATGTGCAGTCCCGCGACGCCGAATTCGTCGATGCCGCCTCCGGAGTGCGCCTGGTGGCGGTGCGGTTCGGCAATGTGCTCGGCTCGGTCGGCTCGGTGGTGCCGAAATTCAAGGCGCAGATCGCTCGGGGCGGGCCGATCACTGTCACCAGCCCCGACATGATCCGCTATTTCATGACGATCCGCGAAGCCTGCGACCTCGTGCTGACCGCCGCCTCGCACACCCGCACGGCCGGGCCGGAGGCGGAGCGCGCCGCTGTCTATGTGCTGAAGATGGGCCAGCCGGTGCGGATTATGGATCTGGCCGAGCGGATGATCCGCCTCGCCGGCTACGAGCCCGGCGCCGAGATCGAGATCGTGGTGACCGGCGTCAGGCCCGGCGAACGGCTGAACGAAATCCTGTTCGCGCGCGACGAGCCGATGGCGGAAACCGGGCTCGACGGCGTGATGGCGGCCAAGCCCAGCTTCGCGGAACGCTCCCGCATCCAGGACTGGCTCATGCGGCTGGAACGGGCGGTTCAGGCGGGCGATCGCGCCGCGGCCGATGCCGTGCTGGTCGAGGCTATCCCAGATTTCAGTCGGCGCGGCGAGGCGCAGACAGGCGCATCAGCGCCGCCCGCGTCTCCACAGCCGGCCGCCAGCCAACCCTGAGCAGCGCATCCGGCCGGGCGACGAGGCTGCCGGCCAGTTTCAGGAAGGTTTCGTCGCGGCCCGCCAGCCGCGCGAGCCGGCGCAGGAAGGCCTCGGGCACGGCGACGAGGCCGGGCTTGCGGCCTGCCCCCGCGCGCAGGGCGGCGAGCATGTTAGCGACGGCGATCGGCTCCGGGTCGGCGAGGATGTAGCTGCGGCGCGGCGGGCAGGCCTCACTGATGGCGAAGAGAATCGCCGAGGCGAGGTTCTCCACCGCCAGCAGCGAGCGCGGCGCTCGCAAGCCACCCAGCGGCAAAGGCAGCGGCAACCGGGCAAGGCGCAGCAGCGCCGCCATGTTCGCCTTCACGCCCTCGCCATAGATCAGGACCGGCCTGAGCGAGACCCAGTCGAGATCCAGCTCCGCGAGGCCCTGCTCGGCGGCCCGCTTGGAGCGGCCATAGGCATCGTCCGGCGCCGGCTCCTCCTCGTCGAGGACCGGCGCGCGGTCGAAGGCGCCGGTGACGGCCTTGATCGAGGAGAGATAGACGAAGCGGCGCGTGCCGGCGGCCTGCGCCGCCCTTGCGAGTTCCAGCGTCGCCTGTGTGTTGATTCGCCGGTAGAGTTCTTCGTCGAGCCCCGGTCCGGCATGGGCGAGCCCAGCCATATGGACGACCGCATCGACGCCGCGCAGGCTCGCGCCCCAGTCGACTGGACGTGCCAGATCGCCGATGGCGACGGTTTCCACCCCCGCGACGGGCTCGGCCGGTCGCCTTTGCGCGAGTCGCAGTCGGTAGCCGGCGACCCTCAGCGCCGCGACGACATGCGGGCCGACGAAGCCGGTCGCGCCGGTCAGGAGGACGAGGGGCTCAGCCATCGACGCGGCGCGGGCAGGCGAAGAGACGCATCAGCCCGGCGGTCAGGAGCAGCGCCGCCGCCAGCGCCCCGATCTGCACCGCAGGCTGCGGCATGGCGATGGCGAGGGCAGCGAGCCCTGCGAGAATGAGGTTCAGCACGAAGACCCGGCCGACGACCCCTGGCACCGAGAAGCCATTGACCGTCGCCTGCTGGTAGAAATGCGAGCGATGCGCCTCCCAGACGCGCTCGCCGCGCGCCAGCCGGCGCAGCAGCGTGACCGTGGCGTCGCCGATCGCATAGAGCGGCAGGATGATCGCGGCGGCGAAGGCGCCCGTGCCCGCCAGCCGGTAGAGCAGATAGGCCCCGATCAGCCCCAAAGGCAGCGAGCCGACATCGCCGAGAAAAAGCCGCGCCACCGGCCGGTTGAAGGGCGCAAAGCCGATCAGGCCGCCGCAGAGCGCCGCCGCCAGCCAGCCGGTTCCGGGATCGAGAACGCCGGCCGCGCCGCACAGGGCCAGCAGGACAGTGAAGGGGACGAAGCCGACGACCGTCATCCAGTCCAGCCCGTCGATGAAATTCACGAGATTGACGAACCAGAGCCCGGCCAGCAGCGCCAGGCCCCGTTCTACGGCGAGCGGCATGAATTCGGGAAAGAGCCGCAAAGCAGGGTCCGCCTGCCACAGCACGAAACCGATGCACAGCGCCTGCAGAAGCAGTCTCAGGCTGGCGGAGAGGGGCCGAATGTCATCGACGGCGCCGACGACCGCCAAGGCGACAGCCCCCGTGCCGACAACGAGAAGGGCCCGTGGCGCCTGCATTTCGAGAGGCACGAACAGGCTCGCCAGCGCCAGCGCCACGCAGGCGCTGGCCAGCACGGCGATACCGCCGCCCTGGGGCGTGGGAATGCGGTGGCTGGAGCGGGCATTGGGCCGGGCCAGCGCATAGCGCTGCAGCAAGGGCCGAAGCACCACGCAAAAGCCCGCCGCCGCGAAAGCGGCGACGAGCATGATGGCGGGAAGGAGAAGCGCGGCTGTCAAAGTGGCCGCACCATAATGCGGCCGGCGGAAAAGCCCAGCCCCTCCGCGTGCCGCGGGACGCGGCTTACTGCTTGAAGCCGATCACGACGCCGTCTGCACCCAGCGAGAGCTGGAGACCCTGGCGCCGGGTGTTGAGCCGCAGCGTCACGCCCTTGTTGTTCTGCAGCCAGACCGAGCCGCGGCCGGCCGGGCCGACAGCCCAGCCTTCCTTCAGCTGGACATAGGCGCCCGAGAAATCGGAGACGTTGCGCAGGCCGTAGACGGTGCCCGAAGCCACGGTGCGCGAGGCGCCGATGGTGCCGATGCCGAGGCCGCCGACGGTGATGGGATAGGCTTTGCCGCGATATCGGAGCGTGCCGCCGCCGACTTCGCCGGAGGCGATGAAGCCGGCCTGGACCTGCTCGATGCGCACCGTGCCGGTGGAAGGCCCCAGCGTCTTGGGCTGGGCCAGAGCGGGGGTGGCGAGCATGCCGAGGGCGGCGATGGACAAAGCGGTCTGCTTGAGGCTGATCATGACGATACTCCTTGCGCCTTAAAGGCGGCGCTCGGAGCATCAACACGCCAGAGGCGATTTCGATCCCTCGAAACCTCGCGCAGCGTCAATGACGTGCCGATGCCCCCTCGCCGATGCAGACAAGCGGGCCGAAGCGGCGCGGTTATTTCGCGCCGCGCTTCTTCTTGGCGTCCTTGCCCGGTTCGGGAGCCGATTTCGCCGAGCGGATCAGAGTGACGATGGCCAGAGGCGGCTTGCCGGATTTTTCGGAGATCGCCCGATCCTGTTCGCCGATGGCTTCGCGGGCCGGCTCGTCGCCGTCGATGCCGCCGAGCAGAGCGGTCGGGACGCGCCGATTCGAGGTGCGCGAGCCGTCCGAATAGACGACGTCGAACATCGTGAACTCGCTGTCGAGCGCCTTGGACTTGGTGCGTTTGGCCATGGGATTTCCTGTCGCTCGGGGCCTGTCTGGCCGGATACCCAAGGCCGGATCCGCCGCCGCGCCGAGGGATGCTGCCTCTCGCCCGTCGGAGGGTTTCACGGGCCGGTCTGCCGCCTCGCACCGGGATCGCCCTGTGCCGTGCCAATCATGATCGATCTGAGAAGATTTGGTGGAGCCAAGCGGGATCGAACCGCTGACCTCCTGCATGCCATGCAGGCGCTCTCCCAGCTGAGCTATGGCCCCACTCGCGACGATCGATTGGGGTTCGATCGTCAAACCGGTCGTTTCGAACCGCCTCGGCGGTTCCAAGTCCGGGCCGCCTGTCGGCGACGCAGCGCTCTATAGGCGGACCCGGCGGAAGACACAAGCGCCTATTGTCGTCGTGTCGTCATCTTTTTTCGCGGCACGAGGATCAGTTGTCCTCGTCGCCCTCGATCTCGCCGTCGATGAGATCGGAGACGTCGTCGTCGCCTTCCTCATCCTCTTCCAGGAAGGTGTCGTCGTCCTCGGCGTCGATCTCGTCCTCGACCTCGATGTCGTCCTCGCTGGTGACGACGGCCTCCTTCTCGGAGGTCTCCGCATCGGCATCCTCGAGCGAAACGAGCTCGACGGCGCCGTCGGCGGCCTCGACCTCTTCCTCTTCCTCGTCGGGCTTCGGCGCCGGGGCTGGCTTCGCCTGCGGCTCGAACATCGAGAGCGGATAGGCCTGGCCCGTATAGGGCGAGACCACGGGATCCTTGTTCAAATCATAGAACTTGCGCCCCGTGACCGGGCAAACGCGCTTCGTTCCGAGTTCCGGTTTCGCCACTGCGTCGGACCCTTCGACCATCATGTTCTGAAAGCAGGCGCGTCCGTTAGTCGGGGCGGGCGGCGCTGTCAAATGCTCATTTGCACGCGCGGCCCCGGCAGGGCGGCGGGCGCAGCCGCGGAAGCCGATTGGCAGGGCGCGCATCGCCATGCTAGGCCCGCCCTTCCGTTTCCGGAAGAGCCTTCACGGCGGCGATGCTTGACGACCCCGATTTAGCCACGAGACATATCGGACGGCGTCCGCGCACGGGCGCGCACGCGCCGACCGGCGTTGCGGGCGCGCCGACCGGCGTCGCGGGCGCGCTCGGTCGCGCAGCGAAGCCGACCGCATGAGCGGGCCGGCCATGCAGGATCCACTGGTGATCGCGGTCGACGGGCCGGCAGCCTCCGGCAAGGGCACGCTCGCGCGACGGCTCGCGGCCCATTACGGCCTGCCCTATCTCGATACCGGGCTGCTCTACCGCATGGTCGCGCGCGCGATGCTCGATGCCGGCCACGACATCCGCGACGCGCCGGCCGCAGCGGCGATCGTCGGCAGCTTTGATCAGGACGCCTTTCCCGAAGAGCGCTTGCGCGGGCGCGAGATCGGCGAGGCCGCCTCCGTGGTCGCCGCCATGCCGGCCGTCCGGACCGGGCTGCTGGCGCGGCAGCGGCACTTCGCCGGCCAGCCCGGCGGGGCCGTGCTGGACGGGCGCGACATCGGCACCGTGATCTGCCCTCAGGCCAGCGCGAAGCTCTTCGTCACCGCGACGCCGGAGGTGCGCGCGGCCCGCCGTTTCAAGGAGCTGACAGGGCGTGGCGAGGTGGTGACGCAGGAGGCGATCCTGGCCGATATCCGCCGGCGCGACGCCCGCGATTCGGGGCGCAGCGACGCTCCGCTGAAGGCGGCGGACGACGCCATTCTGCTCGACACCTCGGCGCTGGGCATCGACGAGGTTCTGGCCGCCGCGATCCGCATCGTCGAGAGCCGCCGGGCCGGCTGAGCGGGCGGCTGCGGCCGCTCGCGAGATTGCGATCTGAACGGGCATCCGAAGCCGGCTTTTGATGCTTGGCGCCGCCGCTGCACCGGAGCACACTCGTTTCCGCTTCGGGATGCGGAGGTGGCGATGCGGCGGCGGCTGTTCGGTCTCTCATGTCTGGCGGCCGCGCTTCTGGGCGCTTCCGCCGCACTGGCGCAGAGCGCCGGTCCGCCCGAGGAGGTGGATGTCGCGCTCGTGATGGCGGTCGACATTTCCTATTCGATGGACCCGGACGAGCTCGCCTTGCAGCGGAACGGCTATATCGAGGCCTTCCGCTCGAAGGAGCTGCATGATGCGATCGGCAAGGGCGCGCTCGGCAAGATCGCCGTCACCTATGTCGAATGGGCGGGCGGCGGCCTGCAATATGTCGTCAGGCCTTGGAAGGTGATCGACGGCCCCGCGGCGGCCAACGCCTTCGCCGAGGAACTCGGCGAAGCGCCGCAGCGGCGCGGACGGCGCACTTCAATCTCGGCGGCGATCGACCTCTCGGTGAAGTTGCTGGAGGAGGCGCCCGTCACCGCTGCACGGCGTGTGATCGACATCTCCGGCGACGGCGCCAACAATGACGGCAGGCCCGTCACCGCCGCGCGCGACGAGGCCGGCGCCAAGGGCATCGCCATCAACGGGTTGCCCGTAATGCTGAAGCAGGCCGGTTATTTCGACATCGAGAATCTGGACGTCTACTACAAGGAGTGCGTCGTCACCGGCATCGGCGCCTTCGTCATCCCGATCCGCGAGAAGCACCAGTTCGTCGATGCGACGCGCACCAAGCTGGTGCGGGAGATCGCGGAGGCACCGCCCGAGGCGAGCGTGCAGAAGGCACAGGCCACCATACCCGCCAGCTGCCTTTCCGGCGAGCGGCAATGGCGCGAGCGCATGGGGAATTGAGCCTCCGCCGTCATTGCGAGCCCTCGGGTCTTGCCTTCGGCAAGCCCAAGGACAAGCTCCGCGAAGCAATCCGGAGGGGCGGGGCTGGCCGGTCCTCTGGATTGCTTCGTCGCTTTGCTTCTCGCAATGACGAGGATGCTCACGTTCCCCGCGGCTTGGCCCGCGTGGTCGGCAGCGCGGCGGCGGGATCGTCCGGCCAGGGATGGCGCGGATAGCGGCCCTTCATTTCGGATTTCACCGCCGCCCAGGAGCCGCGCCAGAAGCCCGGCAGGTCGCGCGTCAACTGGATCGGCCGATGCGCCGGCGACAGCAGCTCCAGCACCAGCGGCACCCGCCCGCCTGCGAGGGCGGGATGGATCGCCAGCCCGAAAAGCTCCTGCACGCGCACGGAAATCGTCGGGCCCGCCTCGGCGGCGTAATCAACCGCGAGGGAGGAGCCGGTCGGGGCGGTGAAATGGGTCGGCGCTTCGGCATCGAGCCGGCGCTTCATCTCCCAGGGCAGGAGCGCGGCCAGCGCCGAATCGAGATCGCCCGGCTCGATCGCCCCGAGCGAGGCGCGGCCGAGGAGATGGGGGGCGAGCCACAGTTCCGGCTCGGCCGCGAGGCCTTCATCCGACAGGTCGGGCCAGCCGGCCTCGGGCTCGGCCCGGCGCAGGAAGGCGACGCGCTCGCGCAGCTGGTTCTGCCCCCTGGTCCAGGGCAGGAGCCCGATGCCGAGAGCGGCGATGCCCCGGGCGAGGGCGTCGGCGTTCTCCGTCGTGGCAACCACCGGCAGGGGGCGTTCGGCGAGGGCGAGCGCGCCATAGCGGCGCACCGCCCGCACCCTGAGCGCCCGCGCCGCCCGGTCGAAGCTCGCCTCCTGCCGCTCGGCGAGCGGATAGGGTGCGAGCCCCGCGTCGACGAGCGCGGCGATCTCACTCTCCGTGATCGGGGCGGCGGCGAGAATGCGCGCCTGCTGGGCGGAGCCCGTCATTTCGGCAACGACGAGATAAGGCTCCCGGGCGAGGCGCTGGCCCGGCTCGCATTGCGCGCCGCGGCCATTGGCGAGCAGATATTGGCCGGAGCCCGGCGAACGCGCCTTCGCGATGCGGTCGGGATAGGCGAAGGCCAGAAGCAGCCCCGGCGAGACCGCCTCCCCCATCGGCGCCACGGGCACGGCCGGCGCCTGGCGCTCGGCGGTGCGCGCCCAGCCCTCGGCGAGGCGGCGCATATCGCCGGCCCGGCCGCCGCGCTCGCGCCCGAAGCGCTCCAGCCGCTCCGCGAGATCGAGGGCGTCGCCGCCGAGACCGCGCTCGACCAGCAGGGCGGCCAGATCGGCGGCGAGCCCGGCCTGTCCGAAGCGCCCGGCGACCAGAACCATCCTTGCGAGACGCGGCGGCAGGGGCAGGGCCTGCAGCGCCCGCCCCTCCGGCGTGATCCGGCCGTGGGCGTCGAGCGCACCGATGGCGGCCAGCAGGGCGCGGGCCTCCTTCAGCGCCGGGGCGGGCGGCGCGTCGAGAAAGGCGAGGCTCGCCGGATCGGCGACGCCCCAGGCCGCGCAGTCCAGCAGCAGCGGAGCAAGATCGGCGGAGAGGATCTCGGGGCGGGCGAAGGGCTCCAGCGCGCCGGTCGCGGCCTCTTCCCAGAGCCGGTAGCAGATGCCGGGCTCGGTGCGGCCGGCGCGGCCGCGACGCTGATCGGCCGCGGCGCGGCTGACGCGGCGGGTCTCCAGCCGGGTGATGCCGATATCGGGCTCGTAGACCGGCACCCGGGCGAGGCCGGAATCGATCACCACCCGCACGCCCTCGATGGTCAGCGAGGTCTCGGCGATGGCGCTCGCCAGCACCACCTTGCGGCGTCCGGGGGGCGCCGGCAGCACGGCCCTGTCCTGCTCGCGCTGGTCGAGCGCGCCATAGAGCGGTGCGATCTCGACGGCGGGGTCGCGCAGCTTCTCGCTCAGGCGCTCCTCGACACGGCGGATTTCGCCCTGACCCGGCAGGAAGACCAGCTGCGAGCCCGGCTGATCGTTCAACGCTAGCAGGATCGTCTCGACGACCTCGTCCTCGATGCGCTTCAGCGGATCGCGACCGCGATGACGGGTCTCGACCGGGAAGGCGCGGCCCTCGCTTTCGATCACCGGCGCTTCGCCGAGCAGCCTGGCGACGCGGGCGCCGTCCAGCGTCGCCGACATCACGAGGATGCGCAGATCCTCGCGCAGGCCCCCCTGGGCGTCGAGGGCCAGCGCCAGCCCGAAATCGGCGTCCAGCGAGCGCTCGTGAAACTCGTCGAAGAGCACGGCGGCGATGCCCTCCAGCGCCGGATCGTCGAGGATCATCCGCGCAAAGACGCCCTCGGTCACGACCTCGATGCGGGTCTTCGGCCCGATCTTGGAGCCGAGGCGTACGCGCAGGCCCACCGTCTCGCCGACACGCTCGCCGAGCGTCTGCGCCATGCGGCCCGCCGCGCCGCGAGCGGCGAGACGGCGCGGCTCCAGCACGATCAGCTTGCCGCCTTTCGTCCAGGGCTCGTCGAGAAGCGCGAGCGGCACGCGCGTGGTCTTGCCGGCGCCCGGCGGGGCGACCAGCACGGCATTGGGGCGGCTGCGCAGGGCGGAGGCGAGCTCGCCCAGCACGGCGTCGATCGGAAGCTTCGTGTCGAAGGCGCGCATCGGCAGGCGATGTGGCGCAGGCGGCGGGCGCGCGCAAGCCGCTTGCCGGCCTCAGGCAAGGCCTCTCGCCAGTTCGTGCGCGTCGTGCTAACCGCAGGCGCATGACAGACCATACCACCGAAACCGGCCAGAGCCGCATCCGCAGCCGCTTCGAGGCCTGCGCCCGCGAGGGCCGCGCCGCGCTCGTCACCTTCGTGACCGCCGGCGACCCGGATGCGGAGACCTCCGCCGCGATCCTCGCCGCCCTGCCCGGCGCCGGCGCCGATCTGATCGAGCTCGGCGTGCCCTTCACCGATCCGATGGCGGACGGCATTCCGGTGCAGCTCGCAGGACAGCGCGCCCTGAAGGCCGGGCAGACGCTGAAGAAGACGCTTTCGATGGTCGAGGCCTTCCGCGCCGCCGGCCATGACACGCCGATCGTGCTGATGGGCTATTACAACCCGATCTGGGCCTATGGGGTCGATCGCTTCCTGACCGATGCGCGCAAGGCTGGCGTGGACGGCCTGATCGTCGTCGATCTGCCGCCGGAGGAGGATACCGAGCTGTGCATCCCGGCGCTGGAAGCCGGGATCAGCTTCATCCGCCTCGCGACGCCGACCACCGACGACAAGCGCCTGCCCAAGGTGCTGCAGAACACCTCCGGCTTCGTCTATTATGTCTCGGTCACCGGCGTGACCGGCGGCGCGATCGCCGATTACGGCGCGGTCGGCGAGGCGGTCAGGCGGATCAAGCGCCATACCGAGCTGCCGGTCGCGGTCGGCTTCGGCGTGAAGACGGCGGCCGATGCCGCGACGATCGCGCAGAGCGCGGACGGCGTCGTCGTCGGGTCGGCGCTGGTCGAGCGCGTGCGACTCTCGTTGGATGGTGAGGGCCGGGCCACGGAAAAGACCGTTTCCGCCGTCACATCGCTGGTCGAGGAACTCGCCGGCGGCGTGCGCGAGGGCCGCAAGGCCGCCTGAAACTTACCGCGCCGCGCTGCCCGGCAGGATGCCGCGGCACGGCCCATCTCCTGCATGACGGCGCCGACAGGCGCCGCAACCGTCAG
This sequence comes from Allobosea sp., assembly GCF_048595345.1. Taxonomy (GTDB): domain Bacteria; phylum Pseudomonadota; class Alphaproteobacteria; order Rhizobiales; family Beijerinckiaceae; genus Allobosea. Next base: position 2,817 of record NZ_JBMDWH010000074.1, on the reverse strand, counting down.
GGACGTCAGACCCCATGAACTGGATTTCCGAAGTCGTCCGCCCGCGCATCAAGACGCTGTTCAAGCGCGAGAGCCCGGAGAATCTCTGGATCAAATGCCCCGATTCCGGGCAGATGGTCTTCCACAAGGATGTCGAGGCCAATGCCTATGTCATCCCCGGCTCCGAGCATCACATGCGCGTCACAGCGCCGGAGCGGCTGCGCCTGACCTTCGACGAGGGCAAGTGGCTGGATGTCGCCCTGCCCGAGGCGCCGGTCGATCCGCTGAAGTTCCGCGACGAGAAGCGCTATATCGACCGGCTGAAGGACGCCCGCGCCAAGACCGGCGCGCAGGACGCCTTCAAGGTCGGCTATGGGCGGGTCAAGGGCCTGGCGATGACGCTGGCGGTGCAGGACTTCCACTTCATGGGCGGCTCGCTTGGCATGGCGGCGGGCGAAGCCTTCATCAAGGGCGCCGAGACCGCGCTGGACAAGAAGACCCCCTATGTCGTCTTCGCCGCCTCGGGCGGCGCGCGCATGCAGGAGGGCATCCTGTCGCTGATGCAGCTGCCGCGCACCACCGTGGCGGTGCGCCGGCTGCGTGCGGCCGGCCTGCCCTATATCGTCGTGCTGACGAACCCGACCACCGGCGGCGTCACCGCCTCCTATGCGATGCTGGGCGACATCCACATCGCCGAGCCCGGGGCGCTGATCGGCTTCGCCGGCCCGCGCGTGATCGAGCAGACGATCCGCGAGAAGCTGCCGGACGGCTTCCAGCGCTCGGAATATCTTAAGGAGCACGGCATGGTCGACATGGTCGTCCATCGCCGCGACCTGCCGGAGACGCTGGCGCGGCTCGGGCGCCTGCTGACGAAGCAGCCGGCCCTGCCCGCCGAAACCGCGGCGCCCGCCGCCCCGGCGCTGCCCGCCGCCGAAGCGGTTTGAGTCCAGCCGGGCGGAAACAGGCGCGATGAGCTCCTCCGACGCGGTCATCGCGCGCATCATGGCGCTGCGGCCCAAGCTGATCGACCTGTCGCTCGGCCGCATCCTCCGGCTGCTGGAAAAACTCGGCGATCCCCATCTGCGCCTGCCGCCGCTGATCCATGTCGCGGGCACGAACGGCAAGGGCTCGACCATCGCCTTCATGCGGGCGATCCTTGAGGCGGGTGGGCTGAGCGTCCATGTCGACACCTCGCCGCATCTGGTCCGCTTCAACGAGCGCATCCGGATGGGGCGGCCGGGCGGCGGCCAATTCGTCGAGGATGCGCTGCTGGCCGAGGCGCTGGAGCGCTGCGAGGCCGCCAATGGCGGCGATCCCATCACCTTCTGGGAGATGATGACGGCCGCGGCCTTCCTGCTGTTCTCCGAGCACCCGGCGGATGTGGTGCTGCTGGAGGTGGGACTCGGCGGGCGCTTCGACGCCTCCAACGTCGTGCCGCACCCGGCCTGCGCCGTCGTCACCCCCGTCTCGATGGACCATGCCGAGTTCCTCGGCGACACCGTCACCAAGATCGCCGGCGAGAAGGCCGGCATCTTCAAGCGCGGTGCGCCGGCCGTGATCGCGCCGCAGGAGCCGGAGCCGACCGCGGTGCTGGAAGCAGCGGCCGAGCGCATCGGCGCGTCGAAAATCCTGGTCGGCCTGCAGGATTTCAACGTCCACGAGGCCGGCGGGCGTCTGGTCTACGAGGATCAGGACGGGCTGCTCGACCTGCCGCTGCCGCGCCTGTCGGGCCGTCACCAGCACATCAATGCCGGCACGGCGATCGCGGCCCTGCGCGCCGCCGGTTATGGCCGGCTGCCGGCCAAGGCCTTCGAGGACGGCATGCTGAATGCCGACTGGCCGGCCCGCCTGCAGAGGCTGTCGCGCGGGCGTCTCGCCGATCTGCTGCCCGAAGGGGCGGAGCTCTGGCTCGATGGCGGCCACAACCCCGATGGCGGGCGCGTGCTGGCGCAGGCGATGGCCGATCTCGCCGACCGCAACCCCGCGCCGCTGGTGATGATCGCGGGGCTGCTCTCCACCAAGGATGCGAGCGGGACGCTCGGCCATTTCAAGGGGCTGGCGCAGACGCTCCATGCCGTCCCGATCGAGAACGCACCGGCCGCCCGCCCCGCCGAGGAGGTGGCGCAGGCGGCGCGCGACGCCGGCCTGACGGCGGAGGTTTCCGGGTCGGTGGAGCAGGCGCTGCGGACGATTGCGGCGCGGGTCTGGCCGGCCCCGCCGCGCATCCTGATCTGCGGCTCGCTCTATCTGGCCGGCGAAGTGCTCTCGGCCAACGGAACGCCGCCGGTCTGAGGCGGGCTCGACGCCCCATCGAGGAGGACGCCGCATGACGAGCTGGACTCGGAAGACCGTTCCCGCCATCGGCCAGGGTAGCTGGTATCTCGAACGCGGGGACAAGGCCGAGGCGGTCGCGGCCCTGCGGCGTGGGCTCGATCTGGGCCTGACGCATATCGACACAGCCGAGATGTATGGCGACGGGCGGTCGGAGGCGGTCATCGGCGAGGCTCTCGCCGGGCGGCGCGACGAGGCCTTCCTCGTCTCCAAGGTGCTGCCGCACAACGCCTCGCGGAGGGGCACCCGTGCCGCCTGCGAGCGTTCGCTGAAGCAGCTGAAGACCGATCGGCTGGACTGCTACCTGCTGCACTGGCGCGGGCCGCATCCGCTGGAAGAGACCTTCGCCGCCTTCGAGGCACTGCAGGCCGAAGGCAAGATCCTCTCCTGGGGCGTCAGCAATTTCGACGAGGACGATCTGGAGGAGGCGCTGGACATCGTCGGGCAGGGCCGCATCGCCTGCAACCAGGTGCTCTATCATCTGCGCGAGCGGGCGATCGAGCACGC
>NZ_JBMDWH010000073.1:0-1653 GCF_048595345.1 Allobosea sp. | reverse complement strand
GCGGCATCGAGGGCCGCGAGGATCGGATCCAGCCGGTCGACCATGATCTGGAAGTTCACTCCACGTCCGTAGGGGCGATCAAGCGCACCGGTCAGCCAACGACTATTGTGCTGACACAGCATGATCTGAGCACTGCCCCGCACGAGGTAGGCGAAGCGCGCGGCTGGTCGATCGAAGGCAATCTTGAAGCCGAGCAAGTCGCACCAGAACCACAAGCTCACATCCAGGTCGGCGACATCCAGTTCCGGTGTCAGGGCCGCGAAGCCGCCTTCTGGAGGGTGCCCAAAGCTGGACGAGCGGGCGCGTTCGGCAGGGTCGGCTAGCGGTTCCATACCTGCAAAAAGGTCATGGCTTGGTGGAAGCGGTCAAGTGCCAAGAAGGATCGCGGCAGGCGCCGTAGCGGACGTGCGGGGTGCCCCGTCCAGGGCCAGATCATGCGTCTTCATCTAACCGTCAAAGCGTCGCTCCTCGCCGCCTTCGGCCTCCTCGCGCTTCTCTGCGCCGGTCAGGCCGTTCTCATGGCCCTCACGCTCTCAGGCATCCGAGCCGATGTCACGGGCGTCGCCATGAACTGGCTCCCCTCCCTCGTGGCGATCACCAACATCCGCGCCGCCGCCTCGGAGGTGCGCATCAAGCAGTTGCGCACGCTGACCCTGTCCGGCAGTCCCGATCAGCGGATCGAGAACGCGCGGCAGATCGACGAGGCCGTCGTGGCGCTCGCCGCCGCCCGGAAGGCCTACGAGCCGCTGATCTCCTCGGCCGGGGAGCGGGCGCTGTACGCCGCGTTTGGCGCCACCTGGGAGCGCTACCAGACCGTCGGCCGCGAGGCAGCCCGCTTGGCGGAGGCGGGCCAGAGCACCGAGGGTGTCCGGCTCATGGCCGAACCGGCCAACATCGATCTCGACAATGCAGCCCGCGACAAGCTGGCCCAGGACGTTGCCCTGAACGAGCGTAGCGCGCACGTGGATGCCGACAGCGCAATGGCGGCGACCGAGTCCGCGACCCTGACGGCCTATCTCTTCATCGCACTGAGCGTGCTCGCGGCCTGCGGCGCGGCCGCTTTCGTGCTGCTGCACGTCTCGCGTCCGATCCAGGCGATGACGGGCGTGATGACCGGCCTGGCCGCGGGCGACACGGGCGGCGAGCTGCCCCACCGCGCGCCGCGACGAGGTCGGTGCGACGGCGGCGGCCGTCCAAGTGTTCAAGGACAACCTGATCCGCACCCGCCGTCTGGAAGAGGAGACCGCGCAGGCGCGCTTGGCCGCCGAGGAGCAGCGCAAGGCCGGCATGCGGCAGATAGCCGATGGCTTTGAGGACGCGGTCGGTGGCATCATCGGCACGGTGTCATCCTCCGCGACCGAGTTGCAGGCGACCGCGCAGGCGATGACCGCCACGGCCACCGAGACCGCGAGCCGGTCGACGACCGTGGCGGCGGCGGCCGAGGAAGCCGCCTCCAACGTCAGCACGGTGGCGGTGGCGGCCGAAAAGCTCGGCTCGTCGGTGCAGGAGATCGGCCGGCAGGTGGACGGCTCGGCGCATCTGGCGCAGCGGGCCGTCTCCGACGCCGATCAGACCGGCGCGCTCGTCCAGGAACTGAGCAATTCCGTGTCGCGGATCGGCGACGTGGTCGGGTTGATCTCCAACATCGCCGGC
>NZ_JBMDWH010000072.1:0-1755 GCF_048595345.1 Allobosea sp. | reverse complement strand
GGAGCAGCCGGAACTGCTGCTGCTCGACGAGCCGACCAACCATCTCGACGCCGAGACCACCGCCTGGCTGGAAGGGCACTTACGCACCTATCCGGGCGCGATCCTGATCGTGACCCACGATCGCTACTTCCTCGACAACGTTACGAGCTGGATCCTCGAGCTCGATCGCGGCCAGGGCATTCCCTATGAGGGCAACTACTCGGCCTGGTCGGTGCAGAAGCAGAAGCGTCTCGCCCAGGAAGGGCGCGAGGATGCGTCGCGCCAGAAGACGCTGGAGCGCGAGGCGGAGTGGATGGCGCAGTCGCCCAAGGCCCGCCAGGCCAAGAGCAAGGCGCGCATCCAGCGCTATGACGAGCTGGTGCAGAAGGCCAACAACAAGGGCCCGGACACCGCGCAGATCATCATCCCGATCGCCGAGCGGCTGGGCAACAACGTCGTCGATTTCGAGAACCTGTCCAAGGGCTTCCAGGACAAGCTGCTGATCGACGGTCTCTCCTTCAAGCTGCCGCCGGGCGGCATCGTCGGTGTCATCGGCCCCAACGGCGCCGGCAAGACGACGCTGTTCCGGATGATCACCGGCGCCGAAAAGCCCGATGGCGGGACGATCAAGGTCGGCGAGAGCGTCCAGCTCGGCTATGTCGACCAGAGCCGCGACTCGCTCGACGACAAGAAGAACGTCTGGGAGGAGATCTCCGGCGGCAACGACGTGCTCTATCTCGGCAAGCGCGAGATCAATTCGCGCGCCTATTGCTCGGCCTTCAACTTCAAGGGCGGCGACCAGCAGAAGAAGGTCGGTGCGCTCTCGGGCGGCGAGCGCAACCGCGTCCACCTCGCCAAGATGCTGAAGAGCGGCGCCAATCTGCTGCTGCTCGACGAGCCCACCAACGACCTCGACGTCGATACGCTGCGGGCCTTGGAAGAGGCGCTGGAGGATTATGCCGGCTGCGCCGTCATCATCAGCCACGATCGCTGGTTCCTGGACCGGATCGCGACCCATATCCTCGCCTTCGAGGGCGACAGCCATGTCGAATGGTTCGAGGGCAATTTCGCCGATTACGAGGAGGACAAGAAGCGCCGCCTCGGCATCGACTCGACCATCCCGAAGCGCATCCAGTACAAGAAATTCTCGCGCTGACGCAGCGGGGCGGTCCCGCTGCCAGCGCGGCGCCCAGCAACGAGACAGATCATCGCATCCATGCCGCAGGGCCGGCGCGATGAGCGGGGCGCTGAGGCCAGTCGATCCGAGATCCGCCGGCGCGAAGGCCGGCGTTGACAGAGGGCGCAGGCACCCGAACAATCGCGGTTGAACGCCGCCGTCATGCCCGCGTCATGACGATCGGCCGAACTGATCTCGTTCGAGAGGGCCGATGTCATGGGCATGCCTGCCGCCCGCGTCACCGACATGCACACCTGCCCGCTGGTCAATCCCGGGCCGGTGCCGCATGTCGGCGGGCCGATCCTGCCGGCCTGCTCGATCAATGTTCTCACCGGCGGCCTGCCGCAGGCGCGCGTCACCGATCTGTGCCTCTGCGTCGGCCCGGTCGACATGATCACCAAGGGCTCCAGCAGCGTGCTGGTGAACGGGTTGCCGGCGGCGCGCATCGGCGACAGCACGACCCATGGCGGGGTGATCGTCACCGGCCTGCCGACGGTGCTGATCGGCGATGCCGGGGGCGGGGGCTTCGGCGGGGCGGGGGCGGGCCGGCCCGCCCGCGGCCCGGAGTCGGCGGGCCCCCGCGGGGCGCCCCTGGGGCG
>NZ_JBMDWH010000071.1:0-9707 GCF_048595345.1 Allobosea sp. | reverse complement strand
GGGCTGCGGCTCTCGCAAAACCGTCCATCGATGGTTAGATGCCTGCCATGCTCCGCCTCATGCTGCTCCGCCACGCAAAATCGAACTGGCCGGCCGGCGTCGCCGATCGCGACCGGCCGCTGGCGGCGCGCGGGCGGGAGGCCGCGCCGCTCATGGGCGGCTATCTCGCCGAAGAGCTGCTTTTGCCCGATCTCGTGCTGATCTCGCCGGCCCGGCGCACGGTCGAGACCTGGGAGTTGATCGCGCCGATGCTGCCGGAAACGCCCGCCACGCAATACGAACCCCGCATCTACGAGGCCCGCACCTCGGCGCTGCTCGACGTGGTGCAGGAGACCGCGCCCGTGGTGAAGACCCTGCTGATGATCGGGCACAATCCCGGTATCGAGGATCTGGCCCAGAGCCTGACCGGCCATGGCGACCGCTATGCGGCGGCGCGCATGAGCCAGAAATACCCGACCTGCGGGCTCGCCGTGCTGGATTTCGCGATCGAGGACTGGCGCGACGTCGCCGAGCGCGGTGGCCGGCTGGACCGTTTCGTGACGCCCGCCTCGCTCGGCGAGGGGCCGGACGACTGACGGTAACGGCGTGAGCGACATTTCCTATCTCGACACGGCCCGCAGCGCGGCCTTGGCCCTCGGCGACAGCCTGCTGGGACTCGCCCGGCCGAGGCTGCGGCTGGGGATCACCGGCCTGTCGCGCTCGGGCAAGACGGTCTTCACGACGGCTCTGATCCAGAACCTGATCGAGGGGGCTTCCCTGCCGGTGCTCAAAGCCGCCGCGCAGGGCCGGATCGCGAAGGTGCGGCTGGTGCCGCAGCCCGATGCCGACGTGCCGCGTTTTCCGTATGAGGCGCATCGCGCCGCGATGACCGGCGAGGCCCGGCGTTGGCCTGAATCCACCCGGCGCATCTCGGAATTGCGGGTCGAGATCGACTATGAGCGGGCCGGGGGCTGGTTCAAGGGGCCGGCGACCCTGACGCTCGATATCGTCGATTATCCGGGCGAATGGCTGCTCGACCTCGCCCTGATCGGGCAGGACTACAAGGCCTGGTCGGCTCAGGCGGTGGCCGATGCGCGCAAGGCGCATCGGCGCGAGGCGGCCGCCGCCTGGCTGGCCGATCTGCCGCGACGCGACCCGGACGGAGCGCCCGACGAGCTGGCCGCCGAAGCGGCGAGCGAGCTGTTCAAAGGCTATCTGGCCCGGCTGCGCGCCGATCCCGAAGCCGTCGCGGTGACGCCGCCGGGGCGCTTCCTGATGCCCGGCGATCTCGAAGGCTCGCCGGCTCTGACCTTCGCGCCGCTGGACCTCGGACACGACCGGGAGGTGCGGCCCGGGACGCTGGCGGGACTGATGGCCGAGCGTTTCGAAGCCTATAAGCGCGTCGTGGTCGCGCCGTTCTTCCGCGATCATTTCGCGCGGCTCGACCGGCAGATCGTGCTGGTCGACGTGCTGGCGGCGCTCGATGCCGGGGCGCCGGCGCTGGCGGATCTGGAGACTGCATTGGGACAGGCGCTTGCCGCCTTCTCGGTCGGGCGCAATTCCTGGCTGTCGAGCCTGTTCGCCCCGCGCATCGACAAGGTTCTCTTCGCCGCGACCAAGGCGGACCACGTCCATCATACCAGCCATGACCGGCTCGCGGCCGTGATGTCGCATCTCGTCGCGCGTGCCGCGGCGAGGGCGCAGGGCGCCGGCGCCAAGGTCGAGGCCATGGCGCTGGCGGCGGTGCGCGCGACGCATGAAGTCCGCATCCGGCAGGGGCGCGAGGAGCTGCCGGCGATCGCGGGCGTGCCGGAAGCGGGCGAGGCGATCGACGGGCAGGTCTTCGACGGTCTCGCCGAGGCGGCGGCGTTTCCGGGCGAGCTGCCCGAGCGAGCAGAGGCGATCTTCGACAAGGCGGCGTCATGGCAGGTGCGGGCGCCGCGCTTTCGCCCGCCGCTGGTGCAGCCGGATGCGGGCGGGCGCCTGAAGCCGCCGCCGCAGATCCGCCTCGACCGTGCGCTGGAATTCCTGATCGGGGACCGGCTCGCATGAACCGGGATGACGACGAGGCCGTGAGGGTGAACCGGGCGCCCCGCGCGATACGACTGGGCGATGCGGCGGCGCAGGTCGATGCCGGCCTTGGGCGCGGCGATGTCGCGATCCTGCCGGAGAGCGAGCCGATCGACGCCGTGCTCCCGGCCGAGGCGCCGGTGCGGCGCCGGAGCGTCTCCTGGGGGTCGCTCTTCGTCGCGGGGCTCTCGGGCTTCCTGGCGCTGGCCGCCGGCGTGTGGGTGGAGAAGACGGTCGGCGACCTGATGAGCCAGAACCCGGCGCTGGGCTTTGCCGCGCTGGCCTGCGCAGGGCTCGCGGCGCTGGCGCTGCTGGTCATGTTGGGGCGCGTGCTCCGCGACATCCTGCGGGAACGCAAGGTGGAGGCGCTGCGGGAGAAGGCCGCCGGCCTCCTGACCGCCGGGACGCTGGACGAGGCCAAGGCCCTCGCGGGCGATCTGGCGGGTCTCTACAAGGGCCGGGCCGAGACGGCCAAGGGGCGCGCCGAGCTCGACGCCGCGCTGCCGCAGCTCTTCGCGCCGCGCGATGTGCTCGGCGTGGCGGAGCGGGCCCTGCTCGTCCCGCTCGATGCCCGCGCGCAGGCCGAGATCGCCGGGGCGGCGCGGCGCGTCTCGCTGGTGACGGCGGTGAGCCCGCGCGCTCTGGTCGATATCCTGTTCGTGCTCGTCGCCTGCGCGCGGCTCCTGCGCAGCATCGCCGGCATCTATGCGGGCCGGCCCGGCACGCTCGGCCTGCTCCGGCTGGCGCGGCAGGTGCTGAACCATCTCGTGTTGACCGGCGGCATGGCGGCGGGTGATGCGGTGATCCAGCAGGTGCTGGGGCAGGGGCTGGCCGCGCGGCTCTCCGCCAAGCTGGGCGAGGGCGTGATCAACGGCATGCTGACGGCCCGCATCGGGCTCGCGGCGCTCGCCGTCTGCCGGCCTCTGCCTTTCGTGGAGGCGCAGGCGCCCACGCTCTCCGATGTGGCGGGCGATCTCACCGGCTGGCGCGGCGGCGGCGAGCCCGCGTGAAGCCCGGCGCCGGGCAGAAACTGCCGGGCAGGACACATCTTGCCCGGCCGATGCTGGCCCGAAAGGCCTGATAAACCATCCAAGTCCCTGATTTTGCTGGCCTGCCTCCATGGCACGGGGCGTGCAGATTTGACCTCGGGTTGAGGGCCGTCCCGGTGGGGCGCGCAGGTCCAGGTGAGGGTTCCATGGGTGTTTTCAGTGCGCTGACGACAGCGGTTTCGGGGATGACGGCGCAATCATACGCGCTCGAGAACATCTCCGGTAACATCGCGAATTCGCGGACGGCGGGCTACAAGCGGGTCGATACGACCTTCTCGGACCTGGTGCCGGATTCGGCGCTGAACCGGCAGACGGCCGGCTCCGTTGCCGCCTACAGCCAGGCGACCAACACCATCCAGGGCGATCTCAACGCCACCCGCATCGACACCAACGTCGCGATCAACGGTGATGGCTTCTTCGTGGTCGACCAGCGCCAGAGCGGCGTCGGCGCCAACACCACCTTCAGCAACAAGAACCTCTACACCCGCCGCGGCGATTTCGATTTCGACGCCAACGGCTATCTGGTCAACGGCGCCGGCTACTTCCTCAAGGGGTTGAAGATCGATCAGGTTACCGGGCAGCTCGTCGGCACGCAGCCGGAGGTGCTCCGCATCACCAAGGAGCAGTTCCCGGCCAAGGCCACGACCTCAATCGAGTACCGCGCCAACATCCCGGCAGTGCCCGCGACGACCCAGAAGACGCAAGGCGGCAGCGAATTTCTCAATGCCGCCTCGGTGACGGCCGCCGGCACCGCGCCCAACCCCTATGCGGCCAACGCTGCCGTCATGGGCAACAACATCAGCAGCTTCCTGGCGACGTCGATCCCGGGCGGGTCGGTCACGGTTTATGACGCGTTGGGCAAGGCGACCAGCGTCGAGATGCGCTGGGCCAAGATCGACAACGGCAACGCCGGCCCGCCCGTCACCACCGGTACCTGGGGGCTGTTCGTCGCGCAGGATACCAGCGCCACCGCCGGCAACCAGGTCGCCTATGTCCAGGCCGGCCAGAATGTCAGTTTCGGGACGGCGGGGCAGATCGTGGCGCCTGCGACTGGCGACATTCTGCTCCCGACGATGACGATCAATGGCACCAACATCACCGGCATCAACCTCACGACCGGCGGCAACGGCCTGACGCAGAACGGCGACGTGAGCGGCCAGATCGATGCCCGCAGCATCCGGCAGGATGGCTATACGGCGGGCACGCTCGACCGCGTCTCGGTGTCGGCCGAAGGGCAGGTCGTGGGAACCTTCTCGAACGGGCAGGTCGTCGCGCTGGCGCAGGTCTCTGTGGCGCGCTTCAACGCCGATAATGCGCTGAAGCGTCTCGATGGCGGTGCCTATGAGGAGACCATCGAATCCGGCGCCCCGATCATCGGTCTGGGCACCTCGCAAATGGTGGGCGGCAATGTCGAGCAGTCCAACACGGATATCGCCGACGAGTTCTCGAAAATGATCGTCACCCAGCAGGCCTATTCGGCCAACACCAAGGTGATCAGCACGGCCCAGGAGATGCTCTCCTCGGTGTTCAACATCATCCGCTGAACGGCGGTGGACCCGGCGCCCAGAAGGAGCGTCGGCAGTGGCAGGAGTGAGCGATGGGGCTCAGCACCTCTCTCAGCACGGCGATCAACGGGCTCAGTGCCACGCAAGTTGGCATCGGCGTCGTTTCGCAGAACGTCGCCAATGCCGGGACCGCAGGCTATGTCCGCCGCGCGGTCTCGACCACCGACAGTCTCTCGGGCCTCACGATCGGCGTGCAGAGCACGCAGGTCCAGCGGCTGCTCGACACCATCGTGCAGAGCCAGCTCTGGCAGGAATCCGCCGGCGCCGGCTATACTGCGACCCGCGCGAGCGCGCTTGGCAATCTCGACCAGCTCTATGGCGCGCCCGGCAGCGCGACCGCGCTCGACACGATCTACAACAAGTTCACCAGCGCCCTGCAGGGGCTGCAGAACGATCCATCCTCCTACAGCCTGCGCTCGCAGGTTCTGGACAATGCGAGCACGCTGGCGCGCCAGCTCAACACCCTGTCCAAGGGCGTCCAGACGCTGCGCACCCAGGCGGAGAGCGGAATCGCCACGGGCGTCTCAAAAATCAACGAGCTGCTGGGGGCGCTGACGAAGGTCAATGCCCGGGTAACCGCCAGCCAGAACGATCCGGCGGCGGCGGCGCTCAAGGATCAGCGCGACTCGATTCTCTCCGAGCTGTCGCAGTATGTCGACATCAAGACCACCGAAGACGCTCGCGGTGCGATCAGCATCGTGACCGGCTCGGGGATGCAGCTTTTCGACGGGCAGGCCTCGGTCTCCTTCGAATTCGATCAGCATTCCGACGTGCAGCCCGGCGATGTCTGGAACAGCGACCCGGCCAAACGCGGCGTCGGCACGATCACGATGCGCGACGCAAGCGGCAACAAGACCGATGCGATCGCCAACAACGTCTTCCGGTCGGGCTCGATCGCGGCCAATATCGAGCTGCGCGACAAGACCCTGGTCCAGGCGCAGGCGCAGCTGGACGAAATCGCGGCGCAGATGTCCAAGGCGCTGTCCGACCGTGAGGTCGCCGGCACCGCCGCCACCAGCGGTGCCGCGACCGGCTTCAACGTCGATCTCACCGGGCTGCAGGCCGGCAACAGCATCACGCTCGACTACCAGATCACCCCCGGCGGCCAGACGCGGCGCTACACCTTCGTGCGGGTCGACTCCGCCGCCTCGCTCCCGCTGCCGGCCTCGGCGCAGGGGGACGTCAACAACCAGGTCGTCGGCATCGATTTTTCGGGCGGTACGGCCTCCGTCGCGAGCCAGATCCAGAGCGTGGTCGGAGCCGGCTTCCAGGTCTCGGGCACGGGCACGACGCTGCAGATCCTCGACGACGGGGCCACGGGCACGCGCGACGTGCTGGGCCTGACGGCGCGGCCGACGAACACCGCGCTCTCCGCGGCCGGCGGACCGGCCGAACTGCCCTTCTTCGTCGACGGCTCCGCCGGCAAGGTCTTCACCGGCTCCTATGAAGGTCGCTCGCAAGCCATCGGCTTTGCGGGCCGGATCACCGTCAATCCCGGGCTGGTCGCCGATCGCTCGCTGCTGACCCTGTCGACGCCGACCACGGCGCAGGGCGACGCCACCCGCCCGCAGCTCATGCTGGACCGGCTGACCTCCAGCCAGCGGGCTTTCACCACTGCCGTCGGGCTCGACGGCAACAACGCCACCTCCAACATGACGGTTTCGGCCTTCGTGCAGCGGGTGGTGTCGTCGCAGGGGCAGATCGTCGCCTCCGCCAAGAGCCTCGATCAGGGGCAGCAGGTTGCCCTGTCGGCGATCCAGAGCCGATTCCAGGCCACGGCCCAGGTGAATGTCGACCAGGAAATGTCCCAGCTGATCGAATTGCAGAACGCCTACGCCGCCAATGCCCGCATCATCTCCACGGTCAAGGAGATGATGGACGTGCTGATGAGAGTGTGAGGGCCGGATGACCATCAACGCCTACGGCACCGGCGCCTATCGCGCCGCCAGCGGCCCGAGCTTCGTCGGACAACGCGCGCAGTTCGACGATCTGCAGCGCCAGCTCGCTTCCAAGGAAAAGAGCACCAGCTATGGAGGGCTCGGCGCCGACCGCACGGTCAGCCTCGACCTCAACGCCAAGCTGACCACGCTGGATTCCTGGCTGGACGGCATCCAGCTCGCCAATACCAATCTCAAGCTGATGTCGAACGGTGTCGGCACCTTCGGCAAGCTCGTGGCCGATGCCCGCAACAACATGACGTCGAACAGCTATCTGCCGACCGCGTCGGGTCAGACGGCGCCGCAGATCCTGGCCGCGGACAAGGTCAAGCAGACGCTGGACATGCTCAACACCTCCGTGAACGGGCGCTACCTGTTCTCGGGCAAGACCTCGGATGTCGAGCCGACCGCGACCTTCGACCAGATCATGAACGGTGACGGCGCCGGCCGGGCTGGCGTCAGGCAACTCATCGACGAGCGCCGGCAGGCCGATCTCGGCTCCGGCCTCGGGCGCCTCACCGCGGGCGGCGCCGGAGCGAATGCGACGATCGCAGAGGAAGCCACGGTCCATCCCTACGGCTTCAAGCTGGCGGGCGTGACCAAGACGGGGACGGGTCTCACAACGGCGCTGACCGCAGGCCCGCCGGCGAACCTCGCCGTGACCGTCGCGGCCCAGCCTCAGGCGGGCGACACGCTCAGCATCAACCTCAACCTGCCCGATGGCACCGCCACGACGATCACCCTGACGGCACGCGCGGCGGGGACGACCGGGCCCGCCGCCACGGGTTTCGAAATCGGCACCGACGTCAACGCCACGGCCACCAATCTGCGTGCCGCGATCACCGCCGCGCTCGGTACCGAGGCCAAGACCACACTCTCTGCCGCCTCCTCGCAGGTGGCGGCGCAGGACTTCTTCGCCGGCAGCGCCAGCAACCCGCCCAAGCGGGTGCCCGGGCCGGGCTTCGCCACCGCGACGGCGCCCCCCGCCAACACCGGTGCGGCCGCGACTGCGACGGTGATCTGGTACAAGGGCGATGATGGGGCCGATCCGGCCCGCTCGACCTCGACCGTTCAGGTCGATCAGGGCCAGCGCGTGGGCGTCGGTGCGCGCGCCAACGAGCAGGCCTTCCAGGTCGGGCTCGCCCAGTTCGCGATCATGGCGAGCGAGACCTTCTCCGCCAGCGACGACACCGCGCAGGCCCGCTACAACGCCATGGCGGCGCGCGTGAACGACCGGCTCGGCTTCGGCGGGACGACGCAGAAGCCGGCGGAGGTGCTGACCGAGCTCGGAACCGCGCAGAGCGCGCTGGACAGCGCCAAGACCCGGCACCAGACCACCAAGGACTACCTGACCACCACGCTCGGCAACGTGCAGAACGTCACGACCGAGGATGTGGCGACCCAGATCCTCGCCCTGCAGACGCAGCTCCAGGCGAGCTATCAGGTCACATCCATGCTCTCGAAGCTCACGCTCACCAGCTATCTGTGAGGCGGCCGCCCCTGGCGGTGCGGGCGCGGCTGCCGGCAGGCCGGATCAGGCGCTCGAAACGACAACGCCGCCCGGAAGGGCGGCGTCCTTGCATTCGGCAGCGATCCGTGCCCGGCCGTTCGCTCGGCCGGCTTACCGTCCGCGCAGGCCGGCCGCGATGTCGCGGTTGATGTTGACCAGCACGCCGAGGCTCTGCGCCTGCGGCGCCAGCATGATCTGAATCGTGTGGTTGAAGATGAAATTGGCGAGGCTCAGGATGTTCTGCTTGATGCCGACGGGCAGCGGATTGTCCTCGGCCGTGACGGCGGAGACCAGCAGCATCCAGAGACGGCGGTTATAGGTGAGAGCATCGTCGAGATCGCGTTCCCGGCTGCCCCAATCCTCGGCGACGGTCTGGAGGCGCGTGGCCGCCTTGATCAGCAGCGAGGCTTCGAGTTCACGGGGGGTGACGACAGCCTGGGCGGTCTTGGCGGCGGCGGCGTAAGCGTTAAACCCGTTTTGCATGCGCGATCAGATCCGCTTCGTAGGCGATCAGCTTCTTGGCTGCCTTCAGAGCCTTGTACAGCTCGTCGTTTAAAATGCGGTTATTGATTTCGTGAATATGCGGCAGAGCGCTCGGAGCGGCCGTGACGAAATCCTGAACCAGCTCGAAATAGGTCTGGTAGTCGCGCGTCGGGTCCTGATGCAGATACATCAGCTGGATCGCGAGATAGATCTTCTTGGCCGGGCTATCGGCGGTGGCCCCGGTGAGGATGTCCTTCTCGCGCAGGATCGGCGCGTCGCCCTCGATGAAGAAGCGCGTGCGCTGCTCGTCGTTCCGGATGACGACCTGGCCGATAATGATGCGCTCTTTGGGCTTGAGCTCGACCTTGAGGGCCATGCGCGGATGCCTTCTGGCTGGTCGGAAGCGGCGCGCGGGGCGCCGTCCCCGTCTTACTGGAAGAGGCGCAGAACGCCCTGGTCGGCCTGGTTGGCCAGCGAAAGAGCGGTCTGGGAGAGCTGCTGGCGGGTGTTGAGGGCGAGCAGGCTGGCGCCTTCCGCGTTGGAGTCGGCCGCGACCAGCGAATCCGCCCCCTGGGTCAGCACGTTCGACAGCTCCTTGGTGAAGTCCTGCCGGGTCTGGGCGACCGAGAGGTTGGAGCCCAGCGTCGAGGACAGGGACTTCAGCGACGTGATCGCGCTGTTCAGCGAGGCTGTCGCCTTGTCGAGGTCGGCATCGTTCTGAAAGTTGAAGAAGCCGGCAAGTTGGGTATTGACGGCCTGGGTGATGCCCAAATTGTCGGCGCTCAGCGTCGAGCCCTGAATGTCGAGCTTGGTCTGATTGGTGCCCGTCTTTTCGTTGAAGATGATCGAGAGGCGGTCGCCCTGGAGCAGATTGATGCCGTTGTAGCTCGCATCCTTGGCCAGCTGGTCGATCTGCGCGCGCAGATCGTTGAACTGCTGAATGAGGTTGGAGCGGACCGCCGAGGTGATATTGGACGAGGTGATCGTCGAGGTGCCGACGGCGGCGTCCGCGGCCGCAAAGCCGATCTTGGTGTTGCTGGTGCCGGTGCCGGCGGCGACCTTCGCGGCGGCGGCGTCCGCGCCGACGCCGAAGCCGAAGTCGACCGTCTCCGAG